>PKWT01000035.1:0-239 GCA_003132125.1 Micrococcales bacterium
GATTGCGTCCCCGCGAGTGGTGTAACTCCATTACGCGTGATGCTTTGTGTTGTGCACTATGCCGTGAGGGCCTGGGTGGTGTCGATCACCTCCGGGTGGGCTGGTCGTGTTGGCAGGGCGGTGGGCTCTGGTGGGGTGAGTAGGGCCATGGAGGTTTCGGAGAGGTAGCGGCGGTCGCTGACTTGCCATTCGTCGTGCGCCTCGATCAGCACGCAGGCCGAAAGCCGATGTAGGGCAGC
>PKWT01000035.1:247-1229 GCA_003132125.1 Micrococcales bacterium
TTGACCTCTCGATTCAACCGCTCCAACGGGTTGGTGCTCCACACTTTGCGCCAATGGGCTTCGGGGAAGTCGGCGAACGCGGTGATCTCTTCACGGGCCCCGCGCAGCATGTCCGCCACGACCGGCAGCTTCGGTTCGAGCATGGTCGCGACGATCTCGACCTGGGCCCGGACCAGGGGCCCGGTGGGCTGGGCGAAGATCGTGCGGATCGCGGCAGCGACCATCTCGGTGTTGCCTTTGGGGACCTTGGCCAACACGTTTCGCATGAAATGGACCCGACACCTCTGCCATGACGCGCCGACCATGGTGGCGCCGATGGCGTTCATCAGGCCCCGGTGGTGGTCGGAGATCACCAGCTGCACCCCGTGCAGTCCCCGCTCGCGCAGGCTGCGCAGGAACTCGGTCCAGAAGTCCTGGGTCTCGGAGTCACCGACCGCCGAGCCGAGGACCTCCCGGCGCCCGTCGGCACTGACACCGGTGGCGATCACCACGGCCTGGGAGACCACCCGCCCACTGACGCGGGCCTTGCAGTATGTGGCATCCACAAAGACGTAGGGGAACGCCTGCTCGGTCAGCTCGCGGCCCTGGAAGGCGGCCACGTCCACGTCCAGGTCGGCGCAGATCCGGGACACCTCAGACTTGGAGATCCCCGCATCCACACCCAAAGCGGCGACCAGGTCGTCGACCTTGCGGGTCGAGACGCCGTGGACGTAGGCCTCCATCACCACTGCATATAACGCCACGTCGATGCGCCGGCGCGGCGCCAGCAACGAGGGGAAGAACGACCCGGCGCGCAGCTTGGGGATCTTCACCATCAAGTCCCCGGCCGTGGTCGAGACGGTCTTCTCGCGGGTGCCGTTGCGTTGGGTCGTCCGTGTTGGTGTGTGCTCGTAGGGGTTGGCGCCGATCTGAGCGGTTGCCTCCGCATCGACGAGGGCTTGCAGCATCGCCGACAGCATGAGACGCATCACCTGGCCGCCGT
>PKWT01000035.1:1280-2784 GCA_003132125.1 Micrococcales bacterium
ACCACTCCAGGGGACGCAATCTGCTCAAGTTGTCATGATGTGAAATGACTCCCTTTGCGCTATAGCGCGTTGACATGCGTCGTTAGACCTGTATATGCCCGTGTGGGGCCGAGAGGACCACAAACATGGCCAAGCCAACGCCCGATCCCGAAACACATGCGGGCTTGCGATTGCACGAGTCGGACGAGCGTTTGTCCGGGCGCAGCCGGATTGCTAGCGGCGCTTTGGTGTTCGTCCTGCTCGCCGTCAGCGTGTTCGCCGTGTGGACGTCACAAGCGACCAGCACCGCGGCGAGCCGGGCAGTCGCGGCCAACCACCTGTCGGACCTTTATGCGCAAGCGGCCAGCGCGGTGGGTGCTGAGGAGTCACTGGAGCGCAAGTACCGCCTCGAGCCGGGGCCCGAGATTCGGGCTAGTTACGACGCGGCAGCCGCCGGCCTTGTCGCTGCACTGGGTCAAGTCCGGCGAGATGGTGACGCCGGCGACCGAGTATTCGTGGACCGAGTCTTGGCTCAGCACCGCGACTACCTCGCAGCGACCGGTCGGATGTTCGCCGCGGTCGACCGGGGCGACACGGCCACCGTGCTGCTGGTCGACGGTGGGCAGGTCGACCCGTTATTCGTCGAAATGGAGGAGGCTGTGCTCGGGGCAGCAGGTGACAAGCATCAAATCGCACTGGCTGAACTCGCGAATCTGCAGCGGCTGGAGACTCTCACCCGCCAGCTGACCCCTTTGGTGTTTCTGGTTGGCCTAGCGCTCGTCGCCGTGCTCGTATCGATTACCCGCGGACACCGCCGGTTGCTCGTTGTCGAACGGGCCCGCGCGGTGCACGACTCGCTGCACGACGCCCTGACCGGGCTGCCGAACCGCACGCTACTCACTGACCGGATTGGGCAGGCGCTGCGCGCGGACGCCCGGCTGGCGACCAGTACAGGGCTGCTGCTCCTCGACCTAGACCGGTTCAAGGAGATCAATGACACCTTCGGCCACCACCACGGCGACGAGGTGCTGACCCAGGTCGGGCCGCGCCTGGCGGGTGTGGTGCGCGACGTGGACACCGTCGCCCGCCTGGCCGGAGACGAGTTCGCGGTCCTGCTGCCCGAGGTAGGCAGCGTCGCCGACGCCACCGCCGTTGCAGCCAAGCTGCGGGCTGCGTTGGGGACCCCTTTTCATGTCGAGGGCATCGACCTGGACGTGGAGGTCAGCATCGGGGTCGTGGTCTCCGGTGAGCACGGCCAGGATGCGGCCACCCTGCTGCAGCGCGCCGACGTCGCCATGCGCGCCGCGAAGACGCAGAACCTCGGGGTGTCCGTGTACGACCCTGCTGTCGACGGGCACTCCCCAGCCAAGCTCGCGCTGTTCGGGGACCTGCGCCGGGCGCTGGACCGCGGTGAGCTCGTGCTGCACTACCAGCCCCAGGTCGGCATCAGCACCGGTGATGTCGTTGGCGTCGAGGCCCTGGTGCGCTGGCAGCACCCCGAGCGCGGCCTGGTCTTCCCCGACGA
>PKWT01000189.1:0-1613 GCA_003132125.1 Micrococcales bacterium
CGGTGGACTTCTCCGGCGGACTCGTGGCCTTCCTCGTGGCACACATCGCCTTCGTTCTTGCCTTCCTCACCCTGGGCGTCGAGCCCCGGTGGGCGCTGGTCGGTCTCGTGATTGCTGTGCCTCTGAGCCTGACCGCGGGACGCCGGATCGTGCGAGCGGCCACCCACGAAGGCGGGGCGGCCCTGGGCAGCGCCGTCACGGCATACCTCGTCGTGATCGTGGCGATGGTCACTTTCGCGAGCGGCACGGCGCTCCCCATCGTGTTTGTGGGCGCGATCGCCTTCCTGCTCTCGGACACGGTCCTGGCGCTGGATCGTTTTGTCGGGCCACGTTCCAACGCCCGCATGCTCGTGGTCGTGACCTATCACCTGGGCCAGGTTCTGATGGTGGTCGGCGCGCTCCGTTGAGCCTGCGCTAACCTGTGGCCATGCGAAGCGTGCTGCTCCTTATTCAGCCGCGTTGATCCGACCGGACCTCAACGCGGCAACCCCTCCTGCGCGAGGGGTTTCTTTATGTGACAGTCCGGGTCGGTCGGGAGCAATGCACTCGCAGGACGACGAACGAGGGACGCGACATGAGCGAGACTCCGTACCGCTATACGGCCGAGCTGGCCGAACGCATCGAGCTGGCATGGCAGGACCGATGGGCCTCCGAGGGCACGTTCCACGCCCCGAACCCNNGGCCTGCACGTCGGGCACCCGCTGGGCTTCATTGCCACCGACGTCTTCGCGCGCTTCCAGCGGATGACCGGCAAGAACGTCCTGCACACCCTGGGCTACGACGCGTTCGGGCTGCCCGCCGAGCAGTATGCCGTGCAGACCGGTCAGCACCCGCGCAAGACCACCGAAGAGAACATGGTCACCATGCGGCGTCAGCTGCGCCGCCTGGGCCTGGGCCACGACGACCGTCGCGCGATCGCCACGATCGACGAGGAGTTCTATCGGTGGACCCAGTGGATCTTTGTCCAGATCTTCAACAGCTGGTATGACGAGTCGGCCGAGGGAGGCCGTGGAAAGGCACGGCCGATCAGCGAGCTGGTCGCGGCGTTGGAGTCGGGGGAGCGCGCCACGAGCTCCGGCGTCCCGTGGATCTGGTTGAACGCCGATGCGCAGCGCAAGGAGATCGACGACCAACGGCTGGCATATACGTCTGAGGCGCCGGTCAACTGGTGTCCCGGTCTGGGCACCGTTCTGGCCAATGAAGAAGTGACCGCCGACGGTCGATCCGAGCGTGGCAACTTTCCGGTGTTCAAGCGCAGCCTGTCCCAGTGGATGATGCGCATCACCAAGTACTCCGACCGGCTGGTCGATGACCTGGACCGCCTGGACTGGCCCGAGCCGGTCAAGCTGATGCAGCGCAACTGGATCGGGCGTTCGTCGGGGGCCAAGGTCTCCTTCCACGCGCCGGTCGCAGACGGTTCGACGGCTCAGGGTGGTTCGACGACCTCGGACAGCCCGGCGACCATTGCGCTGGACGTCTTCACCACTCGGCCGGACACGTTGTTCGGGGCCACGTTCATGGTGCTGGCGCCTGAGCATCCGCTGGTGGATGTGATTGTCCCCGTGGCTGATTGGCCCGAGGGGACGCGCGACGCATGGGTCCCGGGCGGACGC
>PKWT01000189.1:1703-4744 GCA_003132125.1 Micrococcales bacterium
GGCGCGATCATGGCCGTGCCAGGCCAGGACGTCCGCGACTTCGAGTTCGCGACCAAGTTCGACCTGCCGATCATCCGCACCGTGCAGCCCCCTGCGGGGCACCCGGACGACGAAGCCTTCACTGGCGACGGTCCGGCCATCAACTCGGCGAATGACGAGATCTCGCTGAACGGCCTGGGTGTCACCGAGGCCAAGGCCAAGACCATCGCGTGGCTGCAGGACAAAGGCTTTGGCGAGGAGACCGTCACCTACAAGCTGCGCGACTGGCTGTTCTCGAGGCAGCGTTACTGGGGCGAGCCGTTCCCGATCGTCTACGACGAGGCAGGCCACGCGATCGCGCTGCCTGAGTCGATGCTGCCCGTGGTCCTGCCCGAGGTTGCGAACTACTCACCAGCCACGTTCGACCCCGAGGACGCCATGTCCACCCCCGCGCCGCCCCTGGCGTTGGCAACCGAATGGGTCAACGTCGAGATGGACCTGGGCGACGGCATGAAGCCCTACCGGCGCGAGACCAACACGATGCCCAACTGGGCTGGTTCCTGCTGGTACGAGCTGCGCTATCTGGATCCCGCCAACAACGACACCTTGGTTGACCCCGAGGTGGAGAAGTACTGGATGGGCAAGCACGCCGAAACCGTTGTGGGGGCACCGGTTGGCGCCATCGACCCCGGCGGCGCTGACCTGTATGTCGGTGGTGTCGAGCACGCGGTGCTGCACCTGCTGTACTCCCGCTTCTGGCACAAGGTGCTGTTCGACCTGGGTCACGTCAGCAGCGAGGAGCCGTTCCGCAAGCTGTTCAACCAGGGCTACATCCAGGCCTTCGCCTTCCGCGACAGCCGCGGCCAGTCGGTTCCCGCAGCCGAGGTCATCGAGGTGAAGGGCCCGGACGGCGAAAGTGCATACGCCTGGCACGGGGAGCCGGTCACCCGTGAGTACGGGAAGATGGGCAAGTCCCTGAAGAACGTGATCACGCCCGACGAGATGTTCAAGGGCTACGGTGCGGACACGTTCCGGGTGTACGAGATGTCGATGGGCCCGCTGGACCTGTCGCGTCCGTGGGAGACCCGAGCCGTCGTCGGCGCCCAACGCTTCCTGCAACGTCTGTGGCGCAACGTGGTCGACGAGGAGACTGGCGAGCTGACCGTCACCGACGATGCCCCGGACCTGGCCACGAAGCGGCTGCTGCACAAGACCATCGACACCTTGCGAACCGACTACGACGGCCTGCGTTTCAACACGGCCATCGCGCGCCTGATCGAGCTCAACAACGCGCTGACCAAGCTGGCCCACGTGCCCCGCGAGGCGGCCGAGGCCCTGGTCGTCATGACGGCTCCGGTGGCACCGCACATCGCCGAGGAGCTGTGGGCCAAGCTGGGGCACACCGACTCGCTGACGTTCGAGAACTTCCCGACGGCCGACCCGGCGATGCTGGTGGACGACACGGTGACCTGCGTCGTTCAGGTCCAGGGCAAGCTGCGCGACCGTCTCGAGGTTGCTCCGGACATCAGCGAGGAAGAGCTGCAGGCACAGGCGCTCGCGAGCGACAAGGTCATCGCTGCGCTGGCCGGCAAGGTCGTCCGCAAGGTCATCGTGCGGGCGCCGACCCTGGTCAACATCGTTGCCAGCTGACCAACCCCGGGTTTGGTCAGCTGACCGACGTTGTTGACTGGCTCGTCGACCCGCTGGCTGACCGGACATGCCTGCCAGCTGCCCGATACCGGGTTTGCGAGGCGATAGCCTGCGCACGTGAGCGTTGCCATCGTCACCGACTCCACGGCATACCTGCCCCTGGAGCTCGTGGCCAGCCAGGGCATTCGGGTCGTGCCGCTGCACGTCGTGCTGGGCGGGAAGCAGCTCAGCGAGGGTGTCGATGTCACGACCGCCGAAGTGGCGGCGGCGCTGCGCAAGTTCGTTCCGGTGAGCACCTCCCGTCCATCGCCGCAGCAGTTCCTCGAGGCCTATGAGGCGGCGGCGGCGGATGGCGCCGACTCTGTGGTTTCGGTGCACATCTCTTCCGACATGTCGGGGACGGCGGAGTCCGCGGCGATCGCGGCCAGCATGTCGCCGATCACGGTGGAGGTCGTCGACTCCCGCTCGATCGCGATGGCGATGGGCTACGCGGTGCTGTCTGCTGCGGAGGCTGCGCGGCAAGGGCAGGACGCGAAAACCGTTGCAGCGATTGCGAGTTCACGCGCCAAAGCAGCCACGGTCATCTTCTACGTCGATACCCTGGAGCATCTGCGCCGCGGCGGGCGTATCGGAGCGGCCTCGGCGCTGCTCGGGTCGGCGCTCGCCATCAAGCCGTTGCTGGCGCTGGTTGACGGGCGAATCAAGCCGATCGAGAAGGTGCGGACCGCCGCCCGTGCCTTGAGCAGGCTGGAGGAGCTGGCGCTCCGGGCCGCTGCGACGACAGGGGAGTCGGGAGTCGACCTCGCCGTCCATCACCTCGACTCGCCGACCAGGGCCGGCGATCTGGTGGACCGCCTGCGGGCGAAGCTTCCGTCCACGGCAACGGTGACGCTGGTCGAGCTCGGCGCGGTCGTGGGCGCCCACGTCGGACCGGGCACGATCGCGGTGGCCGTCTCGCCGCGGCCGACGACCAGTCGGGACTGACCAATGCCGACGTCGTGGATTGTGGTCGCGGTGGCGGCGGCGCTCGGCTTCTTCGTGGGGTCGGTCAACCCGGCGACCATCTTCGCCAGCGTTCTTCACATGGACCTGCACCAAGGCTCTGGCAACCCGGGGGCGACCAACGCCGGTCGGGTCCTGGGCCTGAAGTGGGGCGTCATCGTCGGCGTGCTCGACGTCCTCAAAGGACTGGTCCCGACGTTGCTGGCCCTGCTGCTGGTGGACCGCTTCACGGCATACGTCGTCGGTCTGGCCGCCGTCCTGGGGCACGTGATCTCCCCGTTCCTGCGAGGCCGCGGCGGCAAGGGCGTCGCCACCTCGCTGGGCGCCGTGCTCGTGGTCTTCCCATGGTTCGCGCTGGCCATGCTCGTGGTCTTCGGGCTGATGCTCTGGATCACGCGGTGGGTGGCTGG
>PKWT01000397.1 GCA_003132125.1 Micrococcales bacterium
GCGGACGTGGGCTGGGATCCCAGCGGCGCGTGGTCGACAACCATCCTGGACCAGCTCGCCAGCTGCCACGCCTTCATGCCCAACGCCACGGAGGCGATGGCCTACACGCGCACCGCGACCGCACAGGACGCGCTGTATGCGCTTGCTGATCTGGTCCCGCTCGCCGTGGTGACAAACGGAGCGGAAGGCGCGCTCGCGATCGACGCGACCACCGGCGAGGAAGCCCAGGTCCCCGCTCTGCGCGTGACGGCACTCGACCCCACGGGCGCCGGCGATGTGTTCGGCGCTGGTCTGGTCGTCGGCACCCTGGCCGGATGGCCTCTCGAGAACCGACTCGCCTTCGCCGCCTTGTGCTCCTCGCTGGCGGTTCAACAGTTCGGCGGCTCTCTCGCGGCGCCGGGCTGGGGGGATATCGCGGACTGGTGGCACGAAGTCCGTGACTCCAACGACCACTCGAGCTATGGCTGCTCGCTGAAACGCAGGTACGCCTTTCTCGAGGAGATAGTCCCCACCGTTCCCATCGGCGCGGTCCACCGCGCCGCGGCCACCATCGCCCGCAGGGCGGACGTCGAGGGCGCGCCATGACCCGGGCGCCCGGCGCTCTGCCGTGAGCGGGCACGACCACCACGGGGCCGGTCGGCTGGCGGACCACCGGAACCGGCTCAAGATCGTGCTGACCATCACCGCCACCATCCTGACCGTTGAGGTCGTCGGCGCACTGGTGTCCGGAAGCCTGGCGCTCCTGGCCGATGCCGGTCACATGCTCACCGATGTGGCCGGTCTGACCCTGGCCTGGGTCGCCTCGGCACTGGCTCAGCGACCGGTGACTCTGGCTCGCACGTGGGGTTTCCGCCGGGCCGAGGTGCTCGCCGCCGCCGGACAGGCAGCGGTGCTCCTGGCGGTGGGTGGCTTCGTCCTGGTGGAAGGCATCCGCAGACTCTTCGACCCCCCAGAGGTGGCGTCCGCCGCGATGCTGATCTTCGGCGGCGTCGGACTGGCGGGCAACATGATCGGTATCGCCGTCCTGGCCGGATCGCGGTCGGAGAACCTGAACATGCGGGCCGCCTTCCTGGAGGTCGTCAACGACGCGCTCGGGTCCGTGGCCGTCCTCGTCGCAGCCGCCGTCATTGCCGTCACCGGCTGGTCGCGGGCCGACGCGGTGGCGTCGCTGCTGATCGGAGCGCTGATCATCCCGCGCACCCTGAAGCTGTTGCGCGAGAGCGTCGACGTCCTGTTGGAGTCGACTCCCAAGGGGCTGAAGCTGAGCGAGGTTCGCGAGCATCTGCTCACTGTGGCTCACGTGCGGGCGGTCCACGATCTGCACGCGACCCAGGTGGCCACGGGGCTGCCGGTGCTGACCGCCCACGTTGTGGTGGACGACTCGTGCTTCCGTGACGGACACCTGCCCAGCCTGCTCGACGAGCTCCAGCAGTGCTTGGCCGGACACTTCGACGTCGGTCACTCCACCATCCAGTTCGAGGCCGGTAGCCACGCCGCTCACGAACCCTCCGTGCACCCGTAGGCCTTGTCAGACCGCGCGGTCCGTCCACCCCTGATGCTGGGGGATATACCCATCGGGGGTATAGTTAGCGATCGCGAGGGATACCCCCACCCGGTACTTGTGAAGGAGCGACGATGCAGACCGATACGCCGGGCTACCACGCCACCAAGGATGCCCACCTGCGGCGACTGCGCCGGATCGAGGGTCAGGTTCGGGGCGTGCACCGCATGGTCGAGGAGGACACGTACTGCATCGACGTGCTGACCCAGATCTCCGCCGCCACCAAAGCGTTGGAGGCCGTGGCGTTGGCCCTGCTCGACGAGCACCTGAACCACTGCGTCACCCACGCCATCCAGGCAGGTGGCGACGATGCGTCCGACAAGCTGAAGGAGGCCTCGGCCGCGATCGCGCGTCTGGTGCGCTCCTGAACCATCCGCAGCCCACGACCGGACAACACAGATCCATCCCAGCAACACCACACCCAAGGAGAACCACATGAGCACCCAGACCTTCCCCGTCACCGGACTGACCTGCGGGCACTGCGTCGGCGCCATCACCAACGAGTTGAAGTCACTGCCGGGCGTCACCGATGTGCAGATCGAGCTGGTCGTCAAGGGGACCTCGAACGTGAGCGTCACCTCCGACAAGGCGCTGACCGACGCCGAGGTCCTTGCGGCCCTGGACGAGGCCGGCGAATACCAGCTCGTCACCAGCTGACGGAGTGTCACCAACCGATCGCGTCGCCCGACAACACTGACGCAAACCTGCGCCTGACCTCGCGCAGGAGGAGAGGAACCTCATGACCACCACCCCCGACCAGCTCGACGAGACCAGCAGCGTCGAGCTCGTCATCGGCGGCATGACCTGCGCCTCCTGCGCCGCCCGGATCGAGAAGAAGCTCAACAAGCTCGAGGGCGTCACCGCGACCGTCAACTACGCCACCGAAAAAGCCAAGGTGACGTATGTCGGGTCGCTCAGTCCCGAGGACTTTGTCGCCACGGTCGAAGCCACGGGTTACACCGCAGCGCTACCAGCTCCGAAGGTCCGGAGCGCTGACACGGCGACCGAAGGTGGCGAAGAGCAGGACGAGGTCGACGACGAGGTCTCGGCGCTGCGACAGCGGTTGCTGATCTCAGCGATCCTGAGCCTGCCGGTGCTGCTGCTGTCGATGATCCCGGTGCTGCAGTTCGACAACTGGCAGTGGCTGGCACTGACCCTGGCCTCCCCTGTCGTGGTGTGGGGTGCCTTGCCGTTCCACCGAGCCGCGTTCACCAACGCCCGTCACGGCGCGGCCACGATGGACACCCTGATCTCGGTGGGTGTCAGCGCTGCATGGCTCTGGTCGCTGTGGGCGTTGTTCCTCGGCGGCGCCGGGATGCCCGGCATGCGCATGACCTTCGACCTCCTGCCCTCACGCGATGGCGGCGCCGCGCACATCTACCTCGAAGCCGCCTCGGTGGTCACCGTGTTCATCCTGTCCGGTCGCTACTTCGAGGCAAAGGCCAAGAAGCGCTCCGGCGCGGCGCTGCGCGCCCTGTTGAACATGGGCGCCAAAGACGTCGCTGTCCTCCGTGACGGGGTCGAGGTCAGGATCCCGACCGACCAGCTCGTCGTCGGAGACATCTTCAGCGTCCGCCCCGGTGAGCAGGTTGCCACCGACGGAATCGTCACCGAGGGCACGTCCGCGGTCGATGCCTCGATGCTGACCGGCGAGTCCGTGCCGGTCGAGGTCGGCCCCGGTGACGCCGTGGTCGGCGCTACCGTCAACGCTGGCGGGCGGCTGATGGTCCGTGCCACCCGGGTCGGCGCAGACACCCAGCTCGCGCAGATAGCCCGCTTGGTCGAGGACGCCCAGAACGGCAAGGCCGAGGTCCAGCACCTGGCCGACCGAGTGTCCGGCATCTTCGTCCCGGTCGTCATCCTCTTGTCCCTGACCACCCTCGCGGTCTGGCTGCTGACCGGACACTCCGCGACGGCGGCGTTCACCGCGGCCGTCGCGGTCCTGATCATCGCCTGCCCGTGCGCTCTGGGCCTTGCCACGCCAACCGCCCTCCTGGTCGGTACCGGCCGTGGCGCCCAGCTCGGCATCCTCATCAAGGGCCCACAGATCCTTGAGTCCACCCGCCGCGTCGACACGATCCTGCTCGACAAGACGGGCACCATCACGACCGGCCGGATGAGCGTGGCTGGAGTCCACGCTGCCACCGACGAGACCGTGGCCGAGATCCAGGTTCTTGCCGGCGCCCTCGAGGATGCCTCTGAACACCCCATCGCCAAGGCCATAGCGGCCACTGCCAAGGCGGCCATGTCAGCGGTGCCGGCCGGGTCGGCCGGGTCGGCCGGGTCGGCCGTTGACAGCATGCTTCCCGCGGTCGAGGACTTCAGCAACCACGACGGTCGCGGCGTCTCAGGCGTCGTCGACGGGCACGCCGTCCTCGTTGGCCGTCAGTCCTGGCTCGCGCAGGACTGGTCTCTCGAAGCGCCCACCGGTCTGCTGGCGTTCGCCGACGCGGCGGAAGCCGATGGCCAGACTCCGGTCTGGGTGGCCTGGGACGGTGCCGTCCGCGGCATCATCGTGGTGGCCGACACCATCAAGGACACCTCAGCGCAGGCCATCGCGCAGTTCCGCACGCTCGGGCTGCGACCGATGCTGCTCACCGGTGACAACGCCAGGGCCGCCCACGCGGTCGCCGCCCTGGTGGGTATCGAGCCACAGGACGTCATTGCCGAGGTCCTGCCGGCGGACAAGGTCTCCGCGGTGAAAGCGTTGCAGGATAAGGGAAAGATCGTCGCGATGGTCGGTGACGGAGTCAACGACGCCGCCGCACTGGCGCAGGCCGACCTCGGACTGGCCATGGGCACTGGCAGCGACGTGGCCATCGAGGCCTCCGACCTGACGCTGGTCCGCGGGGACCTGCGGGCAGCAGCGGACGCGATACGACTGTCGCGTTCGACGCTGAATACCATCAAGGGCAACCTTTTCTGGGCCTTCGCCTACAACGTGGCCGCCATTCCGCTGGCCGCCCTCGGTCTGCTCAACCCGCTCATCGCGGGCGGGGCGATGGCCTTCAGCTCTGTGTTCGTGGTGAGCAACAGCCTGCGCCTGCGCCGGTTCTCCCCACTGACGACACCAAGCTCGACGCCGACCGGCTGATCGCGTACTTTTCCGGCGCTAGAGTTCGGTGGATCACCAGGACTCGAAGGGGTGCCCGTCATGATCGACCGCGACACGCTGACCGTGATGTACGCCCGCGAGCGGGCAGACTTCGTCGCCCGACACCCGCGGTCGGCGGCGGCCTACGAGCGCGCCGACCACCTGTTCGGCCGGGTGCCGATGACCTGGATGAACAAGAACGCCGGTGGCTTCCCGGTCTACCTCGATCGGGCACAGGGCAATCGCGTCTGGGACATCGATGGCTTCGAGTACGTCGACTTTGCGCTCGGCGACACCGGCGCCATGGCGGGGCACTCGCCCGAGGCGACCGTGGCCGCAATACAGCACCGCATCTCCACCCAGGGCGGCATCACCACGATGCTGCCCACGGAGGACGCCGAGTGGGTGGGCGCCGAGCTCACCAGGCGTTTCGGGCTGGAACGCTGGAGCTTCTCGCTGACCGCCACCGACGCCAACCGATGGGCGATCCGTCTCGCGAGGGCCTTGACCGGTCGGCCCAAGATCCTGTTCAACAGCTACTGCTACCACGGCAGCGTCGACGAGTCGTTGATCGTGGTCGGCCCTGACGGTGAGGGCATGAGCCGGCCCGGCAACGTCGGCGAGCCGGTCGACGTCACCGAGACCTCGCGGGTCGCCGAGTTCAACGACCTCGAGGGTCTCGAACGCCAGCTCGCACATGGTGATGTCGCGGCCGTGCTCATGGAACCGGCGCTGACCAACATCGGGATCGTCCTGCCCGAGCCCGGCTATCTCGAGGGCGTTCGCGAGCTCACCCGCCGGTATGCCGTGCTGCTGATCAACGATGAGACCCACACCTTCTCGGCGGGGCCGGGTGGAGCGACGAAGGCCTGGGGGCTCGAGCCCGACATGCTGATCATCGGCAAGTCGATAGCGGGCGGGATCCCAATGGGCGCCTACGGGCTGAGCGCAGAGCTCGCCGACCGCGCCCTGGCCCGCACCGACCTGGATCTCATCGACATGGGCGGCGTGGGCGGCACCCTTGCCGGCAACCCGCTCTCGATCGCCGCCACCCGGGCAACGCTGGAGAACGTCCTGACCGACGGCGCCTTCGGCCAGATGATTGAGACGGCGACGTATTTTGCTGCCGGCGTGCAGTCCGTGATGGATCGATATTCGTTACCGTGGTCGTTGAGCCAGTTGGGCGCACGCGCGGAATACCGCTTTGTCAATCCCGCGCCCCGCAACGGCACCGAGTCCGCAGCCAGTGCCGATGGCGAGCTCGAGGACCTCATCCACCTCTACCTGCTGAACCGCGGCATCATGCTGACCCCGTTCCACAACATGGCGCTGATGTCGCCGGTCACGACCCGAGCGGACGTCGACCTTCACCACGGCGTCTTCGAGGCCGTGGTCGCGGAGCTCATGGGCGGCTGAAACCTCATCGTTTTGGAGGACNNGACGGTGGCCGGCTTTCGCCGCGGCTGCACATGCCGAGCTGGGGCCGGTGGCGATCTCGGCGATACCCATCCAGCCCGGCATTGACGTCCTGGGCGTCCTGACGCTCTATCAGCTTCCTGCCAGGCCTCTGGAGAGAGAGCCGACGGTCGCGCAGTTCGTCGCGGACACGTTGGGGGCTGCGCTGCTCCGCGACGGCGGTTTGCAGGAAGACATGGGGAACGGGCCTTGGTCAACACAAGCCCAGGTGCACCAGGCCGCCGGGACGGTCATCGCGCAGCTCGGGGTGGATCCTGATGATGCCTTGGCCCTGCTGAGAGCCCACGCCTACGCGGACGGCGCCTCCATGGCCACGATCGCCAGGGCGGTCGTCGAACGTAGACTCGACTTCAGCCTCGAGGACGACAGCAGGGCGACCGAGATCTGACGAAGAGCTGGGGCACGGGACCTGATGAAGCGAACGCCCACGCAGATCCTGGCTGAAGCGACGTCGGCAATGGTCCAGAACAATGACGTCACAGGCATCTTGGCAGCGCTTGTGAGGGGCTGCGGAGAGGCGCTCTCTGCGAGGGCTGTCTGTGTGCTCGTCCGATCCGACGACGGTCAGATCGAGCTGCTCAGCTCAAGTTCTCACACGATGGCCGAGCTTGAGCTGTTCGAGGCCCTGCAGGCGACGGGACCGTGCATCGATGCCATATCAGGCGTCAGCGCGGTCTCGGTGGCTGGCTCGGCGGACATTCTTGCTCGCTGGCCGGTCGTGGGGCGAGCCATCATCGAGGGTGGATATCAGTCCGTGCTCGCATCTCCACTGCGTTGGCGGGGAGGGAACGTGGGCGCGCTGAACGCATTCTTCGTTGACTCGTCGCCGAGGACCAAGGAGCAGGTCTTCCTCGCTCAGGCGTTCGCGGACGTCGCCACCCTGGTGATCGTCCAGGATGTTGAGCTCGACCTGGGCCAGGTGAGCGACCGGATCCGGTCAGCTCTGGCGGGCCGGATCATCATCGAGCAGGCGAAGGGTGTCATCGCCCACCAGCAGAGCCTCGACATGTCCGCCGCATACGACCTGCTGGTCAGGACGGCGAGCCGGAAACGGACGTCACTGACCCACACGGCGGAGCGAATCGTGGCCAAGGCCCAGCACCGGCCGGGGCCAGTCTGAGGGTCGCTGTCAGCAGTACGGACGCTACAGGAGGATAATGGGCACATGGCCTCACCTGCGCCCAGGCGCCGACTGCCCGGAAGTCCCTTCAACGCTGCCCGCGATGCGATCCCGCCGGACGAGGTGTTCGCCGTGGGTGACCGTGTCGCTCACGACCGTCACGGCCTGGGCCGCGTCCTTTCGGTCAGCGGGACAAATGCTGTCGACGCCGACTTCGGTTCTGGGACGCGACGCGTGTCCACTCCGACCAGCAAGATGCACAAGCTCTGAGCTG
>PKWT01000008.1:0-242 GCA_003132125.1 Micrococcales bacterium
CGTCTGCCTCGTTGTTTCGTAAGCCGATCTGGTTGTGGGACGGCCCTATCTTCTTGTGACTGACCTGGGCCGAGGTCCAGCGGTTCGCTGACTGGTCGTTCACCGGCCAACGCCATTGCGGCACAGGAACTAATGACGAGATCCGGGCAGACCGGGCTTGACGTTATACTTCGTCTTGCGATATATATCGCAGATGACTATGCGGATCACCGAGCAGGGGTACCTCGTCCTGCTCTCGCTGG
>PKWT01000008.1:248-1674 GCA_003132125.1 Micrococcales bacterium
GGACCCTCTACGGTCTGCTCGATCGGATGGGCGACGCTGGCCTGGTCGAGGCCAGCGGTGAGGAGGTCGTCGAGGGGCGGCTGCGCCGCTACTACCGGCTGACTGCCGAAGGATCGGCGGCCGTGGTGAGCGAGACCGCACGCCTGCGTGCCCTGACCCATCGGGCCAGGACCGTGCTCGGCACCCACGTCGCGTTCGCCGGTTCATGATGCCGACGGCCGGGGCCGAGTCACCCGGGGGCAACGCGGACACCTTGGCGCAAGCACAGATCGTGCAGAGCATCGAGTTCTGGATGCGCGCCTACCCTCGCCGGTGGCGTGAAGCACGGGGTCAGGAGCTAGTCGATGTGGTGGTCGACCTTGCCGGGCCGGGCGCCCAGCGCCTGGATGCGCGCTCCGCGTTCGACCTGGTGCGCGGCGGGTGGGCCACGCGATGGCGCGAGCACCCACTCCCACACAACTGGCTGCTCTACCGGATGGTCGACCGCCGCATCCCGGTGGCGTACCGATCCTGGGCGCTGGACGACATCGACGGATTCTGGTACCCGATCCGCCGCTTCCTGGGGGGTGCATGGCCAGTTTTCGCCATGGTTCTCATCACGCCACAGTTAGGGGGTTCCGGCGAGATACCGGTCTGGTCTTTGGTGATGGTCGCCCTCATGGTGGTCTCGTCGATGTTCATCACGCCGGAGGGGATTCGCAGCCATGCCAGGCTCAAGCACGTCGCGCCCAGGTTCGGAGGGGTGCCGGTCGAGGGAGCCCTGGTGGTGTCGAACGTCCCGCGGCAGCGGGTGACGGCGCGTTCGGGGCTGACCTGGGCCGGGCTGGTTCTGGGGACCACCGGGGCGGCGTCGGTTGTCGCAGCGCTACTGGCGCCGAAGGTGGTGCTCACGAACTTCCAGTTGAACAGGCCGGATATGGGCCCGGGCTTTGGTTGGGGTAGCGTCGTCGCCCCGATGGGCGGGCATCGGGTCGTCGCGGTGGCGATTCTGTTGGTGGCGCTCGGGTTCGGGGCGCTCGGCGCGGTGGCAGTCCGGCGGCGTCTTGGCCGACTTCTCGGTGAGCGCCTCGACCAGCCCTACCGGGTCCTGCGCCCGGTCACGGCATCGGGCAAGGCGGGCATCCTCTTCTCGGCCATGGCCATGATGGGCCTGATCTGGCTGGAGGTCAGCGGCCAGATCGTATTCGGCCTCAGCGTGGTGCCCGGCACGGTTGCGCTCCTGCTACTACCCGGTGCATTTGTCGCACTCCTGGTGACCAGAGGCGCGGACGCCCACGACCTTGCTGGACGCGATGTGTGGTGGATCGCCACCCGCGGCCGAGTCCCGAGAATCGACCAGCCAGCCAGCGGTCTGCGACCGCAGCCCGCTCCCGCGCCGGAAGGCGTCTTGGCCCAGCCACCGGCTCCGACAGACTCGCCCCACCCC
>PKWT01000008.1:1741-2698 GCA_003132125.1 Micrococcales bacterium
AGTGCGACCGCCCCTGCTCCGATCGCGATGAGTGCCGGCACCAGCAGGAATGCGCTGTGCGAGCCGACCCGGTCGGCCAGCGCCCCAAGCAGGAATGGCGCCGCGGCGATCGCGCCTCCGGCGCCGAGCGTCGCGCGGGCTTGGGCTTTGTCGGGCCGATCTTCTGAGGCTCGCAGTAGGAGCGCGATCGACAGCGGGTACTGGGCGCCGTAGCCCAGCCCGGTGATCACGAGCCCGACCAGCGCGAGCGGCGTCGTCGTTGCCGACCACAGGATCAGCCAGCCGATGCCGGCGAGACCGAACGCAAGGATGAGCAGCTTCTCGGGGGCACGGCGCATTGAGATCGGGCCCACGACGAAGCGTGCGACGCTCATACCTGCGACGAGCCCGGCCACCGCGCCGGTCGCGATGCCGGGGCCGGCGCCGGTGCCATCGATCAGCAGGTCGGCTGCCCAGAAGGTCGTGGCGTTCTCGATCGCGACAGCGACAAGACTGCCGACCCAGAAGAACCAGAACGTGCCGGAGAAGCCGCGGCGGGCAGGCGCGGTGGCGGGGGCGGGCTCCAGGTCGCAGGGCACGCCATCGGCCGCCATGGCTGGAACTCTCGAGGAGCCCAGCGCCCCGCGACCAGGCAGCGATCCGATGAGAACTGCGGCCACGCCGGCGAGCACGATCGTGACCGCCACCGCGGGCCGCCAACCCCAGCCCACCGCGACGCTCGCCCCGACCGCGAGCGGAGCGAGGAGCCCAAACAGTGAACCGACGCCGTTGGCCTCGACCACCGCCGCCGCGCTCGCCTCGCTGTGGTGGAGCGAGAGGGCGGGCTGCGCGGCGGAGATCAGCAGGGTGCCGCCGATGCCGATGACGGCCACACCGGGCAGGGTCACCCCGAGCGTGCGACCGGAGACCAGGATCACGACGCCGAGTGACAGGACGCCGCTCGCGATGAGCAGCGTG
>PKWT01000008.1:2727-2995 GCA_003132125.1 Micrococcales bacterium
GCGACGAAGTGGGCGTACAGCGCGACGGTGACCCGGTCGCGGTGCAAGCGGATGGGGGCCAACGGTGCCGCCGGCGCGCCGGTGTCAGGCAAAACGGTCAACGACGTGGTCGACGCACGCCGCCAGTGCCTGAACGTCTCCCGAGTCGACGGCGGGGAACATCGCCACTCGCAATTGGCCTCGACCGAGCTGGCGGCAGGGGTCGACGTCCACCACACTGTTTGCCCGGAGCACGACAGTCACCTTTGGGGCGCCGATCGCGGGGTCC
>PKWT01000158.1 GCA_003132125.1 Micrococcales bacterium
GTTGAGACAGACGACCAGGCCCTGACCAGCGGAAACGCCGGTTGGGGCCTTTGTCGTGTCGAATATCGAGACGTTGAATCTCACGATGTGAGCAATGCGGAAGTCTGCCGTTGGGGTCATCCTGATCCAGGCCCCTGCGTCGGCATCTAGAGGCTCTGTGAGTCTTCTGCAAGTTGCCTGCGGAAAATCAGAGGTCAGCGCGCGGGCTTAGGCACGTGGCGACACGAAGCGGGACGGCGACCTTCTGACAATTCGACAGGTGTCGGGAGTGGTGCCACGCGAGGTGTGGCGGGTGGGGGCTGGGCGGCGCGGCCTTGGGCGGTCACCTGATCTGGCCCTACGTCAGCCCCCGTCATGGGATAGAGCGAGTCGGCAACGCGGTCGTTGACCAACCGTGCCCGCGCAGCCCAGGTGGCGAGCTGGCAGATGGCCCGCGGGCTGACCATGTGCGGCTGGAGGAGTGGGGTGGCATAGGCAACCAGGAACATTACGGCGGTGGCGGAGTCGCAACTGCGGAGCGGTGTCGCGATTCGCGGCGTAGAAAGATGTTCTGCTGTCGGTGTGCGACGTAGGAACGTTCTCCTGATGCGCATGTCGGGCTTGGTGTCCCAATCGCAAAGGAGGACGTTCAATGAGCAACGGCGGGGAGCAACGCGATCGTCGGGATCGATCTGGCCGATAACAAGCAGATGATGGTCGTCACCGACCATGATTCGAAGGTCCTGGCGCGGCGGACGTTCCGCTGCCGGGCGTGGGATCTGGGATCGGCGTTGGATTGGGCCAGCCAGCACGCGAGCAAGGCTGGCTTCGCTGGGGTGAGCGTGGCGTGTGAGCCGACCGGGCACCGCTGGCGGGTGCTCGGGCAACTGGGGGCCGATCGGGGGATGGACTTCGTGTGTGTCCAGACCCTGCTTACCTCGTGGGCTCGGCGCAGTGAGGATCTGACTTTCGACAAGACGGACCTGTCCTGATTGCTAGGTTGACCGCGCAGCTGCGCTGCTATGTCCCCGAGGAGGTGGATGAGACGTGGGGAAGGTTGCGGCACCTGGGGGTTCGTCGCGAACGGTTGCTCGCTGAGACGGTCAGCCAGGTCCAGCAGGTGCGTGACCTGCTGGAGTGCGTGTGGCCGGCGGCGTTGGACGCGGCCCGGCAGCCGTTCCGTTCGCGGACCTGGCCGGCAGCCATGAGCATCATCCTTGCCCGGAGCGAAGGCGACCCGACCCGGCTGCGGCGCCTGGGCCCGGCACGCTTCGAAACCGCGGTGCGGCGAGAAGTCGTTTCACGGCAAGGGAAGAGGCCGTGTCTTCGGATCGTGCGCCTGCAGTCCGCGGCCGCCGCCGACCCCAGAGGAGTCACCACTCACTGCCCCGGCGCGCTGGAGCGGGCGGGCTAGGCGCGGACCCAAAGTGGCGACCTCGCACCTTCGACAAGGACGCCTACAAGGGCCGCAACGTCGTCGAACGCTGCTTCAACCGGCTCAAGCAGTGGAAAGCGGGCGCGTCCGTCAGTTGTGCTCCTTCATCGAGGTGAGTCCGGCGACGATCAGGGGTTCGACGATGGCACCGACGGTGTCGAACCCTGCGCCCACGGTTTGTCCCTGGGCGTAGCGGTAGTGGATGCCTTCGAGGATCACGGCCAGCTTGAAGTGAGCCAGCCCCAGGTAGAAACCCATCGCGGACAGGTCACGACCGCTGCGGTCGGCATACCGGTTGAGCATGTCCACGTCGGTGAGGAAGCCCGACGCCGTGGAGGCATCTGCGACGGCGTAGCCGGTATCGAGGCGCGCCATCCGCTGGTAGACCAGCAGCAGCGCCACGTCGGTGAGGGGGTCGCCCAGGGTGGCCATCTCCCAGTCGATCACCGCGGCCACATGGTCGTCGTCGTCGATCAGCAGGTTGTCGAGGCGGAAGTCGCCGTGCACCACGGCCGGCGCGCCCTCGACGGGCAGGTTGGCCTCGAGCAGGTGGTGCAGCTCGTCGGCACCGGCGAGCTCGCGGCTCCACGAGGCGTCGAGCTGTTTCCTCCACCGCCGGACCTGGCGCGCCAGGAACCCCTGGGGCCGCCCGAAGTCACTGAGCCCGACTTCCGCGGGGTCGACCCGGTGCAAGGTGGCCAGGGTTTCCACCATCCGCGCAGAGATGGCACTGGTGCGCTCAGACCCGAGCGGTTCGAGCTGGGATGCGAGGCGGTATGGCGTACCCAGCACCCGCTCCATCACATAGAAGGGAGCTCCGATGACCTCGCTGTCCTCGCACAGTGCGTACGTCGCTGGCACCGGGACGTCCGTGGGGTGCAACGCGGTGATCACGCGGTGTTCACGGGACATGTCGTGCGCGGTCGCGAGCACGTGACCGAGTGGAGGTCGCCGCACGATCCAGCTTGCCTGACCGTCGGTGACCTCGTAGGTCAGGTTCGACTTGCCGCCCGGGATCACCCGCGCACGAAGGGGACCGTTGACGCCACCGGGGCGGGCGTCCTCGAAGAAGGCACGGAACCGTGCGAGGTCCAGCCCGGGAACGTGGGTGTCGCCCATCGTGCCGGCCGGTATGTCGCCCCCGTGCTCACCCATACCGGACATGTCAGTCCACCAGCGCAAAGACGGTCTCGGCGACACATGCGGGCTTGTCGGCGCCCTCCCGCTCGATCGTGACCCGGACTGTGGCCTGGGCGCCCCCCGGATTTCTTGTGAGCTCGAGCAGTTCGGCGCCGGCCCGGACCCTCGACCCGGCCGGAACCGGAGAGGGGAAGCGGACCTTGTTGGACCCGTAGCTCACGCCCATCGCCAGGCCCTCGACCGTGTAGATCTGCCCGACCAGCGTTGGGACCAGGGACAGGGTCAGGTAGCCGTGCGCAATCGTGGTACCGAACGGACCGGCAGCTCTCTCGGGATCGGTCTGGATCCACTGGTGGTCACCCGTCGCCTCGGCGAACAGGTTGATCTGCTCCTGGGTGATCGTGTGGCAGCCGCTGTAGCCGAGATGGGTGCCCACGGCCTGCTCGAACTCGTCGAGCCCGTTGAACGTCTTCATGT
>PKWT01000056.1 GCA_003132125.1 Micrococcales bacterium
GCTCCAACCTCGTGGGCATGGGAGTGCTGCCCCTGGAGTTCCTTGATGGCGAGAACGCGCGGAGCCTGGGGCTCACCGGCGAGGAGCACATCAGCGTCGTCGGCCTGCAGGACATGGATGACGGGCGCGTTCCCGAGACCGTCACGGTGCACGCCGACGAACGCACGTTCTCGGTTCGTGTGCGGCTCGACACCGCGCGTGAGCTGGACTACTACCGCCACGGTGGCGTCATGCCATACGTCCTGCGCCGCCTGGCATTCGACCACACCCCGGAAGGCATCTCATGATCGTGTCCGTCAACCCCGCCACGGGAAAGGAGACTGCACGCTTCGAGGTGCAGTCCCCCGACGAGGTGGACCGAGCTCTGACCGCAGTAGTGGACGCACAGGCTGTCTGGCGCCGACGCAGCGTGCGCGATCGCGTCGAACTGCTGCGCGACCTGGCCCGGGTCCTTCGCGAGCGCAAGCCGGCTCTTGCCCGGCTCGTCACCCTCGAGATGGGCAAGCCACTGCTGGAGGCTGAGGCCGAGGTCGACAAGTGCGCGACGACGTGCGACTGGTATGCCGAGCACGCGCCTGCCCTGCTATCGGATGAGACCGTCGAGTCGGGGGCGAGCGCCAGCTCGGTGGTCTATGACCCGTTGGGTGTCGTGCTGGCGATCATGCCTTGGAACTATCCGTTCTGGCAGTTCTTCCGGTTCGCAGCCCCCGCGCTGGCGGCCGGCAACGGCGCAGTCCTCAAGCACGCGAGCAACGTGCCGCAGTGCGCTCTGNNGCCAGGCCGGCCGGGCTCTCAAGAAGCAGGTGCTCGAGCTCGGCGGTTCGGACCCGTTCATCGTGTTGGCGGATGCCGACGTCCAGACCGCGGCGAGAGTAGCGGTCACCGCGCGGTTCCTCAATGCCGGTCAGAGCTGCGTCAATGCCAAGCGGTTCATCGTCGATGACAGCGTGGCCGACGAGTTCGTAGAGGCGTTCTGCGCCGGGGTGGAGCTGCTGAAGCTCGGTGACCCCATGGAAGCCGGGACGACGATCGGGCCGATGGCCCGTGCCAACCTTCGAGAGGACCTGCACGGTCAGGTGGAGCGCACGATCACTCGGGGCGCCACCCTGCGTATGGGCGGCAAACGCATCCCGGGGCCGGGCTTCTTCTACGAACCGACGGTCATCGACCACGTGCGGCCGGGCATGGCCGCTTTTGACGAGGAGACCTTTGGCCCGGTCGCAGCCATCACGCGTGTGAAGGACACCGACCAGGCGATCCGGCTGGCCAACCTGACACAGTTCGGACTCGGCGCCGCGCTGTGGTCGCGGGACGTGGAGAGCGCTTCGCGTCTGGCCCGACAGATAGACGCCGGAGCGGTATTCATCAATGCGATGGTCGCCTCCGACCCCCGCCTGCCCTTCGGCGGTGTCAAGAAGTCCGGCTACGGCCGGGAGCTGGGGGCTCACGGACTGCGCGAGTTCGTCAACGTGAAGACCGTCTGGACCGGGCCTTCAGTTGCTCCCGAAGCCAACCACGCGAGCAAGATCCAGGGAAGCAACGCATGAGCGCCGCCAAAGCCCAGCCGGCCCCGCCCAGCCTCGTCCTTCGCCCGAGCGAGATCGACGTGTTCGCCCGCGGTAACGGGGTTGAGACCATCCCCTTTGTCGGTAAGTGGAACTGCGCCGACGACCGGGTCACCACAGGGATGACTGTATTCGCGGCCGGGACCCAGATCCCGATGCACTCGCACAACGTCGAGGAGAGCGTGCTGGTCTTCTCCGGTGACGCGACCGCGGTGATCGACGGAAAGTCCTTCGATCTCGTGGCAGGAGAAGCAAGCTGGGTCCCGGCGGGTGTGCCCCACTGTTTCATCAACGCCGGTGCTGGTCCCCTGACCATCTACTGGGTCTATGGGGGCCGCGACGTCACCCGAACGCTGACCGAGACCGGCGAGACCTTCGAGCATCTGTCCGATGCCGATCGGGGAGCACGACCGGCATGAGCCGTCTGAGCGTTGATGCCGCGCCCGAGCAGGTCGGGATGTCGACGAGGGGCCTCTGCAATGTCAAACGGTTGGTTCAACGCTATGTCGACGAGCAGAAGTATCCGGGTGCCATCAGTGTCGTGGCCAGGCGCGACAAGGTCGTTCACTTCGAGCTGTACGGAAACATGGACGACGAACGTGGCAGGCGCATGCGGCCGGACGCGATCTTCCGGATCTACTCGATGACCAAGCCCATTGCCAGCGTTGGGCTCATGATGCTGTACGAGGAAGGACGTTTCCAGCTCGACGACCCCGTGTCACGGTTCATCCCGGAACTGGCAGACGTGAAGGTGTTCGACGGCGGCACCGCGGACAGTTATGCCGTGCGCGACCCAGCGCGGAAGATGACCATTCGCGACCTGCTGATGCATACCTCGGGACTCGCCGGCCAAGGAGCGAAGACGCCTGTCGGCGAGCTGTATCGCCGAGCTGCCCTGGACGGAGCCGACTCCGATGGCACGCTCGCGGACATGGTCCGCACGCTCGGGCAGATCCCTTTGCAGGTCGATCCCGGATCGCAGTGGATCTATGGCATCTCGACCGACCTCGTGGGCTACCTGTGCGAGGTGATCAGCGGTATGCCGTTCGATCGCTACCTCGAGGAGCGGGTCCTCGCTCCGCTGGGCATGGTTGATACCGGCTTCACCGTGCCCACGTCGAAGCTTGAGCGGTTTGCCGCGAGCTACGCGCCCCGAGCCGGCAGCCCTGCCTACCAGCTCCTCGACGACCCGGCCACCAGCCCTTACACCCGGCCACGCACCTACTTCTCCGGCTCCAGCGGCCTTGTCTCGACTGCGGCCGACTACCTGCGGTTCTGCCGGATGCTCGCGCGTGGCGGCGAGCTCGACGGGGTGCGCGTCCTGGGGCCGAGGACGCTGCGG
>PKWT01000281.1:0-7210 GCA_003132125.1 Micrococcales bacterium
CGGCCTGAACTGAGCAAAGAGAAACGAGGTATGTCGTGCGGGTTCTTCTCGCGCTTGGCGGCAACGCCATGACCGCGGCCGACGGCAGTGCGACTCCGGAGGCGCAGCAAACCGCGATCGCCGGGGCGATGGAGTCGGTGGCCGGGCTCATCGCGGCCGGCCACGAGGTCGTCATCACCCACGGCAACGGTCCCCAGGTCGGAAACCTCCTGGTCAAGAACGAGCTGGCCGCATCGGTCGTCCCGCCGGTGCCCCTGGACTGGTGTGGCGCCCAGACGCAGGCCACGATCGGCTTCACGATGATCAACGCCCTGGAGCGCAGTCTTTCCCGGCTGGGTTGTGACGCCCGAGTTGCGGCCATCGTCACGCGCACCCGGGTCGACGCCAACGACCCCGGCTTCGAGCACCCGACCAAGCCGATCGGCCGTTTCCTGCCGTACGACCAGGCCAAGCCGATGATCGAGCACGGACAGGTGTGGCAGGACCGGGGCGAGAAGGGCTGGCGCCGCGTGGTCGCCTCACCGGCACCGCTCGAGGTTCTGGAGACCCCAACGGTCCTCACCCTCATCGCCGCCGGATACGTCGTGGTCGCAGCCGGCGGCGGCGGCATACCGGTGGTGCGCGATCGTGATGGCGGCGTGAGCGGTGTCGAGGCAGTCATCGACAAGGACCTCACCGCATCCCTGCTGGCGCGCTCCGTCGAGGCTGACGTGCTCATGATCGCCACCGACGTCGACAACGCGATCATCGGTTTCGAAACACCCTCGGCCAGGGCGATCCACCACGTGACGCTGGAAGAGATGCGCGACCTCGCTGCGGCCGGCCACTTCGCCAGCGGCTCGATGGGCCCCAAGGTTGCCGCCGCCATGCAGTTCGTAGAGCAGGGAGGTCAGCGGGCCGTCATCACCTCGCTGGAGCACATCACGGCTGCCATCACCGGCAACTTCGGGACGGTCATCCAGGGCCGCTCTTACGCATCACCAAACGACTGATCGCTGATCAACCCGACACAGACAAGACATCGCAAATCCATTGCAGGACAACGAGATAACAGTGCAGGACAACGAAAGGTGACACCGGTGCCAGAGCCCATTGAGGTCCGCAAGGTTCCGATCCACAGCGTCTCCGATGCATCCGAGCTGATCAAGCTCATCGATGACGGCGTCCTCGAGGCCAACCGGGTGATCGCGATCATCGGCAAGACGGAAGGCAACGGCGGGGTGAACGACTACACCCGCATTCTCGCCGACCGGTCGTTCCGGGAGGCGCTTATCTCCAAGGGGGCCCCGGCCGAGCAAGTCAGTCAGATCCCGATCGTGTGGTCGGGTGGCACCGACGGCGTGATCAGCCCGCACGCGACGATCTTCGCCACCGTCGACCCGGCCAAGGCCCAGCAGACCGACGAGCCCCGGCTCACCGTCGGATTCGCGATGAGCGAGCCGATCCTGCCCGAGGAGATCGGCTACGTCGGCATGATCACCAAGGTCGCCGATGCGGTCAAGGTCGCGATGGAGCGGGCCGGCATCACCGACCCGGCTGATGTCCACTACGTCCAGACCAAGACGCCGTTGCTGACGATCCACACGATTCGCGACGCCAAGTCGCGCGGTAAGAGCGTGTGGACCGAGCACACCCATGAGTCGATGGATCTGTCCAACGGCACCACTGGGCTCGGCATCGCCGTCGCGCTCGGTGAGATCGACATGCCCACCAACGCCGACATCATGCACAACCGCAGTCTCTACTCCGCGGTGGCCTCCTGCTCGTCGGGCGTGGAGCTGGACCAAGCCCAGGTCGTCGTGGTCGGCAACGCTCGCGGCGTGGGTGGCCGTTACCGCATCGGACACGGCGTCATGCAGGACGCGCTCGACGCCGACGGCATCTGGTCCGCCATCAAGGACGCTGGGCTCGAGCTGCCGGACCGCCCGCGCAGCAGCGACATCGAGGGCCGCCTGGTCAACGTGTTCATCAAGTGCGAGGTCAGCCAGGACGGCATCGTTCACGGGCGCCGCAACGCGATGCTCGACGACTCCGATGTGCACTGGCACCGCCAGATCAAGTCCGCTGTGGGCGGGGTAGCGGCTTCGGTCACCGGCGACCCGGCGGTCTTTGTCTCGGTGTCGGCGGCCCACCAGGGCCCGGATGGCGGTGGCCCCGTCGCGGCGATCGTGGACCTTGGCTCCGGCGAGGCGACGGGCTACCGCTACTCCCGCTGAGTACCGCTACATCCGTTGAGTTGAAACGACCCCCGGTGACCCTGCTGCGTCCATGGACATGGCAGAGGTCGCCGGGGGCGCCTGTTTCCCACCCTGCGTAGGCTTCGTCGCGATACAGCTCGCACGACAACTCGCGACGTCTCGAACGACAGCTCGCGACAGCCCGCACGACGGGAACCAAGGAGCAGGCATGAGTCACGTGGTCATGGCGGAGATGGTCGCCAGCGTCTGGAAGGTCGTGGCCAGTGCCGGGGACATCGTCGAACCCCACGACACGCTCGTGATCCTGGAGTCCATGAAGATGGAGATCCCCGTGCCGGCCGAGGTCGCCGGTGTCATCACCGAGATGACGGTCAACGAGGGTGACGTGGTCAACGAGGGCGACTCCATCGCGGTGATCGAACCCTCCTGAGGCCGTATGCCGGTCGGCCGGGCGGGGGCCAGGGGAATGTGTTGACAGCTACGGACGTTTCCAGGATCGTTGAAAACGAAACGACCTAGGAGTCTGCAGTGCCCGCTTTCACCGTTCCAGACGTGACCGTCCTGCCGCCCGTGCCCGCGCTGCTGCCGAGCGTGATCCAGCGCCCGGTGGTGTCCATCACGAGCGCGCCATCTGCCTTCGAGGGCGAGGGCTTTCCCGTCAAGCGGGCGTTCGCCGGCGTCGACCTGAAGCTGCTCGACCCGTTCATCCACATGGACGAGATGGGCGAGGTGGAATACGCGCCGGGGGAGCCGAAAGGCACGGCGTGGCACCCGCACCGCGGTTTCGAGACGGTCACCTACATCATCGACGGCATCTTCGACCATCAGGACTCTTTCGGCGGCGGCGGCACGATCACCGACGGCGACACCCAGTGGATGACCGCCGGCTCGGGGATTCTTCACATCGAGGCCCCGCCGGAGCACCTCGTCGTCTCCGGAGGCCTGTTCCACGGCTTCCAGCTGTGGGTCAACCTGCCCAAGAGCGACAAGCTGCTTGCTCCGCGCTACCAGGATCTACGCTCCGGCGCGGTGGCCCTGCTCCGCTCGGGCGATGGCGGCTCGCTGGTGCGCGTGATCGCCGGCGACGTCGCGGGACACGTGGGCCCCGGCTCGACGCATACCCCGATGTCGATGGTGCACGCCACGATCGCGCCCGGCGCCCAGCTCGAGCTGCCGTGGCGTCCTGACTTCAACGCGTTGGTCTACGTCATGAGCGGTGACGGTTTTGTCGGCCCCAGCCAGTCGCCGATCGGCACCGGTCAGCTTGCCGTGCTGGGCCGTGGTGATGCGCTGCGGCTGTCGGCCGCCCGGTCGCAGCAGGCGCGCCATGCGGCAGGTCTGGACGTCGTCATCCTCGGCGGCGCGCCCATCCGCGAGCCCATCGCCTGGGCCGGGCCGTTCGTCATGAACACTCGCGCCGAGCTGATGCAGGCCTTCGAGGACTACAACGCCGGGCGTCTTGGCAACCCCGTGCCGCACGCCGACATCGGCGGCCAGTCCTAACCAGTCAGGCGCCGACGCTTGACTCCCAGCGCTGCTCGATCCGGCCAAAGCGCCATACGGCCAACGCCACTGCCCAGGTAACGAGGCACAGGCCGACGATCCAGTAGCCCACGCTCGCGAGGTCGACCGAGCCGATCGTGGCAAGCAACCCACTGGTGATGTCGAGCTTCTCGGTGAGGATCGAGATGAGCTCGATGCCGCCGATCAGGAGTGCGACGGCCACGGACAACGCAGTGATGGTGATGTTGTAGTAGATCTTGCGAATCGGCTTTGAGAACGCCCAGCCGTAGGCGAAGTTCATGAACGAGCCGTCGATGGTGTCCAGCAGGGACATGCCTGCCGCAAACAGGATCGGCAGCGTCAGGATGGCCCACCATGGCAGGGCCCCGGCAGCAGCACCACCGGCCACCACCAGCAGCCCGACCTCGGTTGCGGTGTCGAAGCCAAGGCCGAACAGCAGTCCCACGGGGTACATGTGCCACGGCTTGGTAACGGCCTTGGTGACCGGTCGCAGGATCCGGTTGAGGAAGCCGCGCTTGTCCAGCTGGTCCTCGAGCGCGGCTTCGTCGAGGTCGCCGTGGCGCATCGCGCGGAAGACCTTGAGGATGCCGATCAGCGCGGCCAGGTTGATCAGGCCGATGAGGATCAGGAAGATGCCCGAGACCGAGGTGCCCCACACGCTGGTGCTGCGCTGGAGGGCAGACCGGTCATCGCCCAGCTGTGCGGCCACGGCCCGGATGCCGAACGCGAGCAGCGACACCATGATGAAGACGACCGAGCTGTGGCCGAGGCTGAACCAGAACCCAACGCTGAGCGGACGTCTGCCCTGGCCCATCAGCTTGCGGGTGGTGTTGTCGATCGCCGCGATGTGATCGGCGTCGAACGCGTGCCTCATGCCCAGCGTGTATGCCGTGACACCCAGCCCCACGCCCACGAGCTGCCCGCCGACCGCGTAGCCGCGAGGCACGACGAAGCCGATCAGGACACCCCAGCCGACGACGTGCAGCAGCACGATGAAGATGCCCATGCCCCACAGGCTGCGAGCCTCGACCCGGGAGATCTGGGCTCGGGCCTCAACGGTCATGCCCCCACGTTAGGGACCGAACCGTCTTGTTGCAAGTCATTCGCAATAAGGGATGGCGCGGGCGCGCGATACCACGATGGGGGTGGCCGAGGTGGGTCCGCGACGAATGTGTAAATTTGCCCGTCACAGGTAGGTGAACATCACACGACAGGGAGTTGCTGTGCGCATTGGTGTGCCCAAAGAGACGCGGCCAGGTGAGACCCGGGTAGCCGCCACGCCCAAGACCGTCGCGCAGCTGATTGCCCTCGGCCATGAGGTGCGCCTGGAGTCAGGCGCAGGAACGCTGGCCAGCTTCACTGACCATGCCTATGAAGAGGCCGGCGCCTCGATCGTCCCCACCGGTGAAGTCTGGGGAAGCGACTTCGTCGTCAAGATCAACCCGCCGTCCGACGCCGAGATTGCGCTGCTGAGGTCGGGCACCATGCTCGCCAGCCTGCTGGCCCCNNCTCGATGTTCTCAGCTCGATGGCCAATATCGCCGGCTACCGAGCTGTGATCGAGGCCGCCCACGAGTTCGGCAGCCTCTTCACCGGCCAGATCACTGCCGCGGGCAAGGTCCCGCCGGCCAAGGTCCTCGTCGTCGGAGCCGGCGTCGCCGGACTGGCGGCCATCGGCACGGCCCACAGTCTCGGCGCCATCGTGCGTGCCTTCGACGCCCGACCAGAGGTCGGCGAGCAGGTTGAGTCGATGGGCGGGGAGTTCCTGAAGATCGACATTGAGCAGGCGGCGCCGAGCGCCGACGGCTACGCCAAAGAGACCTCGCAGGACTTCAACCGCCTGGCGGAGGAGCTGTATGCCGCGCAGGCCACCGAGGTGGACATCATCATCACCACCGCGCTGATCCCGGGGAAGCCGGCGCCAAAGCTGATCAGCGCCGCGATGGTTGCCACGATGAAGCCGGGCAGTGTCATCGTCGACATGGCAGCGGCCAACGGCGGCAACTGTGAGCTCTCCCGGCCCGACGAGCTCGTCATGAGCGACAACGGCGTGCGGATCATCGGCTACACCGACCTTCCGGGGCGCCTGCCCACTCAGTCCTCCCAGCTCTTCGGAACGAACATCGTCAACCTGATGAAGCTGCTGACTCCCGGCAAGGACGGCCAGATCGTCCTCGACTTCGACGATGTCGTGCAGCGCGGTATGACGGTGGTTCGTGACGGCGAGACGATGTGGCCGCCGCCGCCGGTGCAAGTGTCGGCCCAGCCGGCCGTCGCTGCCGCTCCCGTCGCGGTGAAACCCGAGCCCAAGCCGAAGGACCCACGACGGAGGTACGCCATCATGGCGATCGCCGCGGTGCTCTTCCTCGCGATGGCCAAAGTGTCGCCCGCCGCGTTCCTCGGCCACTTCACAGTCTTTGCGCTCGCCTGTGTCGTCGGCTACTACGTCATCTTCAACGTCACGCACGCCCTGCACACACCGCTGATGTCAGAGACCAATGCCATCTCCGGCATCATCCTGGTCGGCGCCCTCAGCCAGATCGGCCACGGCGGCCTCGTCACGGTCGTGTCCTTCATCGCCCTGGCGATCGCCAGCATCAACGTCTTCGGTGGTTTCACCGTGACCCAGCGCATGCTCACGATGTTCCGGAAGGGCTGAGTCGAGATGACCACCATCGTCCAGGCGGCATACATCGTCTCCGCCCTGCTGTTCATCATGGCCCTGGCCGGCCTGTCCAAGCACGAGACCGCCAAGACCGGCAATGCCTACGGTGTCACCGGTATGGCCATCGCGATCGTCGCGACCATCTACCTGGCACTCAAGGGGGCCGACGTAAAAGGCGCTCTGGGCATCCCGGCCGCCGTTGGTCTGATCGTCCTCGCGATGGCGATCGGCGCCGTCATCGGGATCTGGCGGGCCAAGCGCGTCGAGATGACCCAGATGCCCGAGCTGATCGCGATCCTGCACAGCCTCGTCGGCGCCGCTGCCGTGCTCGTCGGCTACAACTCGTTCCTGACCGAGAAAGGGCTCCGCGACGTCAAGAGCGCCCTCGAGCTCACGGGCTCCCTGGCCACGATCCACTCGGTCGAGGTGTTCCTCGGCGTGTTCATCGGCGCGGTGACCCTGACCGGGTCGGTCGTCGCGTTCCTCAAGCTGAGCACCCGGATCTCGTCCAAGCCGCTCACCCTGCCTCAACGGCACAAGATGAACCTCGCGGCCCTGCTGATCTCGGCCGGGCTGATGGTCTGGTTCGTGAGCTCGGGCAGCGTCGTGCCGCTGCTGATCATGACGGTGATCGCTCTCTTGCTGGGCTGGCACCTCGTGGCGTCCATCGGCGGTGGCGACATGCCTGTCGTGATCTCGATGCTCAACTCGTACTCCGGGTGGGCCGCAGCCGCAGCCGGCTTCATGCTCAGCAACGACCTGCTGATCGTGGTCGGCGCTCTCGTGGGTTCCTCGGGTGCGATCCTGAGCTACATCATGTGTCG
>PKWT01000281.1:7250-7720 GCA_003132125.1 Micrococcales bacterium
CCTGGCTACGGCATGGCCGTCGCGCAGGCCCAGTACCCGGTGGCCGATATGACCGCACGGCTGCGCAAGCGCGGTATCAACGTCCGCTTCGGCATCCACCCCGTCGCGGGTCGGCTGCCAGGTCACATGAACGTCCTGCTCGCCGAGGCCAAGGTGCCCTACGACATCGTCCTCGAGATGGACGAGATCAACGAAGACCTGCCCAACACCGACGTTGTGCTCGTCATCGGCGCCAACGACACGGTGAACCCGAGCGCCGAAGATGATCCGTCCAGCCCGATTGCCGGGATGCCGGTGATTCAGGTGTGGAAGGCAAAAGAGGTCATCATCTTCAAGCGGTCCATGGCCCCCGGCTATGCGGGTGTGCAGAACCCGCTGTTCTTCAAGGAGAACAGCGCGATGCTCTTCGGTGACGCCAAGGAGCGGGTCGAGGACATCCTCAAGCACCTCTGACCCAAGACCGTTCTGAC
>PKWT01000281.1:7730-8758 GCA_003132125.1 Micrococcales bacterium
TGGGCGGCCCGTAGGAGATGGGTCCGGTGTCGGCCTCGTGGATGTCCGGGGCGCCGTCGTCAGGCTGCTGGCCGGTGATCCGGATCGGGATGGCGGTCGAGTAGCCCGTGGTGTCCGGCCCGCGCGACCCACGCGATCCGGGTCGTCCATCGGGCGCGCGCTCGTCGTCGTCGACGCCGAAGATCTCTGCGCAGATGGCGCGGTAGGTCTGGTCGGGCTCAGGCACCCACTCGACGCTGTGCAGGGCCTGGTCCTGGCCGGCGCTCTCCATCACGAACGTGCCGTAGCCGAGAACTCGACCCAACGGTGAGCGGTTGTACGACATGTCGGTGACCTTGGCCAGCGGCATCATGGCGACCTTCTGGGTGATCAGCCCGTAGGTCAGGATCAGGCGCTTGTCGGTCGCAACGAACCAGTCGTGTCGCCACTCGAGAATCTTCCAGACAGCTCTTGCGATCAGGACGAACCAGGCCCACCACAGCAGGTTCGCCACGACGCCGAGCGTGCCCGGAAGATAGGAGTCGAGCGCAAGAACCAGCACGAGCCCGGCAACGACCGACGCGGCCGGCTCGGCGACCTTGGCCCAGTGCTGGTGAACTGCGGTGAGGATCCGCTCGCCGTCAAGCAGGTAGCGGCCCAGCACACCGTGGCGGGGCCGCTCGGCCATGGAATCGGAGTGCCGCGCCATCGCGGAGGTCCTACTTGGTGTGCAGCAGCGCGTCGAAGAAGCTGCCGATGCTCTTGACGCCCTGAACGACGATGTCCCAGATGGTGCGGAGAATGTCGGCTGCCTGGCTCGGCGACTTCACGATCGCATAGACGAAGAACGCGAGCACGCCCCAGAGAACAATCTTCTTGACGCGCTGCACGTCATCTCCTTGGTAGGGCTTCCTGCGGTGGTCACAACTTCACCCCACCATGCCAAGGAAGCGTTCCCTCGTGGCTGAGGCGCGCCGGTCACCTGGTCAGACGACACCGTACAGACGGTCGCCAGCATCACCAAGTCCGGGCACGATGTAGCCCCGCTC
>PKWT01000323.1:0-237 GCA_003132125.1 Micrococcales bacterium
CACGTCCGCTCGCGGTCAAGCGCCTCACCCGGCCCGACCCGGACGGCTCCGACGGCTGGTGGGTCGAACGGGACAATCCTGCGGAGGGGCTTGATTCGTGGGCGGTCGGCGCAATCGCGGCCGACGACATACGCGCCCGGGTGCTCTTGCGCCTGCCGACCCGGCGACTCCCGCGGCTGCGTTTGCGGATCAGCCGTCGCGGGAAATGACCGAGCCGGGTAAGTTCGTCTCCACACC
>PKWT01000323.1:243-4022 GCA_003132125.1 Micrococcales bacterium
CAGGCCAAGCTCGAGGCCGAGTCCGTCAAGGCCTGCATGGTCAAGGCTGCCGCCTCCAGCGACGCCGACTTCAAGGCTCGCGCCCTCATCGTCAAGGAAGAACGCTCAGACCTGGTCAAACACCACCTGTGGGTGCTGTGGACCGACTACTTCAAGCCTGCGCACTTCGAGAAGTACCCGCAGCTGAACACCATGTTCAACGAGGCCACCAAGCTCGCCGGCGCCGGCGGCACCAAGGCCTCGTGGGACGTTGCGGTGGCCGACGACCTGTTGGCCAAGATCGACGAGATCGCCGTGATCTTCTGGGAGACCAAAAAGGCAGCTTGAGGTTTCAAAGCCTCTGACCTGCACAGACGCGGTCAGGCCACTCGTCAATCCGCACCCGGTCCGTCATCGACGCCGATGACGGACCGGGTGCGGTTCACTGCGGATCACGCTGACATGCAGGTGGGCTTCCAACCCCCCCGATCGCCCCGCACAAAGGAGCAGCCATGAACGACGTCCATGTCGTGTTCGGTACCGGGGCCATCGGGCTGGCACTGATCGACGAGCTGGCCGGTCTCGGCCTGTCGGTGCGGGCGGTGAATCGATCCGGGTCCGCTCAGGTCCCCCACGGCGTCGACGTGCTCGGCGGCGATGTTTCCGACGGCGACTTCGCGGTTCGAGCGGCAGCCGGAGCCGCGGTGGTCTATCAGTGTCTGAACCCGGCCTACCACCGCTGGGCCGAGGACTTCCCGCCGATGCAGGACGGTGTCATTCACGCTGCGCGAGCCGTCGACGCCCGCCTCGTATCCTTCGAGAACACCAACATGTACGGCAACACCCGCGGTACGCCGATCACCGAAACCACCCCGACGAACCCGCACACCCGCAAGGGCAAGGTCCGGCTGGCCATGGCCGAGCAGCTCCGGCGGCTGCACGACGACGGCGAGCTGGCGGTGACCACCGCACGCGCTGCTGATTACCTCGGGCCACGGGGCACCACCCAGTCGCCGTTCGGAGACCTGGTGATCGGCGCCGCAATGGCCCGCAGGCCCGCCCGGGTGATCGGCAACCCAGATCTCCCACACAGCTACAGCTACACCGTCGACGCCGCGCGGACCCTCGCCGCTCTCGGCACCCGCGAAGGCGTGCTCGGCGAGGTGTTCCATGTGCCGAACGCCCCCGCCCTGACCACGCGGCAGATCATCGACCTGATCGCGGATGAGCTCGGCTCGCCCATCAACGTCAACGTCGCTCCCATCCTCCTGCTGCGCGTCATGAGTCTGTTCAACACAACGGCGCGCGAGGTCAACGAAATGGTCTACGAGTTCACCCAGCCGTTCGTGGTCGACGGCACCAAGGCGGAGTCTCGGCTCGGGATCGCACCCACTCCGATGACTGACTCGGTGGCTGCCACCGTGGCCTGGTTCAGGGACCGACGCCACGCAGGTTGATCCCGACCTATGCCCAAGTCGTCTTCTTGTGGCTCTGGTCGGACGTACCCGCACGTTGGCCAGCCACAGTCGTGTGATGTCCCACACTCCCCGTCGAAGTCCTGTGGCATCATCCCGGATCCTCCCCACCATCGCTGGAATCTGTGAGCCGTTGACGTTGGAACACCTGAGACCTCCACCTCCACGGTAGCGAGCCAGCAGGCTGATACCGGGGATGTTGGACGAATCACACCCGAAGAGGTGGGGCTGCCTCGGGCGAACGGACCAGGTGACCGCGCCTACTTTTCGCTGTGGGCCAGAGCCCGGACGAGGGCGTCGACCACGCGCGGATCGTACTCGTAGCCGAGCCCCAGATGGATCCGCTCGACCGCCGCGTCACGCTTCGCCGAGTCGGGGCTGTCACCAGCCAAGTCGTCAAAGGCGTTGCAGACCTTGATGATTCGGCTGGACAGTGGCAGAACCTCACCGAACTCGCGCACCTGGCGAAATGGCGTGGTCTGTGCCTCCAGAATCGCCGCCACGTTGTCGAGGACACCCGTCTGCCGCACGATCTCCGCGCCGTCGTGAGCGATCCGTCGCTGGTCAGCCGGGGCCGCCAGAACCGTCGCCCCCCCAGGGATCGGCTCGGTCAACGAGACCTGGCCGATGTCGTGCAGCAGCGCGGCATACTCCAGGTCGAGCATGTCGCGCTCGGACATACCCAACTCGTGACCCATGGCCATGGACAGCGCAGCCACGCGGGAGGCGTGCCCGACCTCGGTGTAGCCGCCAGGCTCAGTGAGCCGCGACAGCGTCCGGATGGTCTGCCCATACGTCCTGCGGATCGCACTCTGTCGTCGCACGGCAAACTGAGTCAGGAACAAGGGGAACAGGAACAACGGGATAGCCACGGGACCCAACGGCCGTTCGGCGAGGGCGACCAGGGCGCCAGTGACGCCCAAGGCAGCACTCAGCGCCAAAGCCGCCCGGAACTCGTCCTGGATGGTCCGGAGGAGCGGCGCGTGCGAGCGGCCCGCACGCAACCAAGCCATCAACAACATCTCGACGGTAAGTGCGAGCGCCGAGATGAGCAGCATCATCAGCGCCAAAATGTAAGGCTGCCAGTCATCGTGTAGGTCGAGGACAGTATGGCCGTCCCAGATCGGCACCTCGCGAAAGAGCATCGCCGCGACCGCAATGCCGATGAGACGAATGGCCAGGTCTGGCAGGCGGACCCTTCGCCGACGTACCACGTTGGGAATCACCCCGACTGCCATGGCGAGGGCAGTGACCACAACTACCGTCGGCCCCTGAAACTCCGCGGACGCGCCTTGCGCGGAGCCGACAGTCATCGCCAGCGCCAGTGCCGCCGCTGTTGCCATCGGCGCCGTGTGTCGGCTACCGGGCAATGTGATGCGGGACATCTCCCCGATGACGATCGCGACGAAGAACACCACGATCGATGGGGTCATGACCGTCGCCTGTTCACGGAACCGGACTCCGACGGCAACCATTGCCGCCAACGTCAGGGCCGCAGCGAGGACGGCTGAGACCAGCCCGATCGTCGGTGTCCTCGCGCGGTTGGTCACGGAGCTGTCTCCTTGGCCCATAACGGGTCTGCGCGATTGGGCTCGGATCCCGCCGGTACTGACATCGAGGACTCAATACTCACGGACTCCGCCATCAGATCGGATGCCGCAGGGTCGTCGTGGTCGAAGGCCCGGCCCGCGGTAGCCATCAGCCCCGGCTCGAGCCGAGTGGGCTCCCACACGTGCCGGGTCAGGCTCCGCTCCAGAGCGGCGACGATCGACGGGTCGAACTGTGCCCCAGCACGGCGGTGCAGTTCGGCCATTGCCTCCTCGGCAGTGTTGGCGTCTCGGTGCGAACGCGACGTGGTGAGTGAGTCGAAGGCATCGGCGACCGCGACAACGCGGGCGAACAGCGGAATGTCTTCGCCGCGGAGCCTTGAGGGATAGCCGCGCCCGTCCATACGTTCGTGATGGTGCCGGATCGCCTCGATCGAGCCCCGGAGGAACTCGATGTCACGAACCATTTCCACACCACGCGCCGGGTGTGTGGCAATGGTCGCCAGGTCCGCGTCTGAGAGCCCTTCTGCCCTGCGCAGGACTCGGGTCGGGATGGCGAGCTTGCCGATGTCGTGCAGCATCCCGGTGAAGCGCAGAGCCTCGGTCTCTTGATAGCTCAACGCCAGGGACCCGGCCATCAGCTCGCACAGGAGGGCAACTCGCTCGCTGTGCCCTCGCGTATACAGGTCTTTGGTCTCCACAGCCGCGGCCAACGCACGGAGGGTGCGCGCATGGGCACGTTGCTCATCGCCATACTGCACGAAGGCCCAGCGCGCGA
>PKWT01000323.1:4161-4703 GCA_003132125.1 Micrococcales bacterium
CCGCACCCGAAGCAGCGCCCCCCACCTGGAGTCCGCCAACCAGGAGGTAGACGAACCCTGCAACAGCCCCGTGAGCCGAGGCCATTCCGGCGTTGAATATGCGCACCTGGACTCGATCCTTGTTTACCCCCAGCAGGTGCGGGACCGCACCAACAACTGCGGCGCCAAAGGGCCCAAGGAGAGCAACTGAGCTCAGCGAGACGATGCTGGTGAAAGAAAGCCCGGTCTTCCCACCGACATTGTCCTCCCGGACGGAATCACTAAGGATCCCCATCAGGCACAGCACGGCCAGCGCTACCACGTCGCCGCCGTTCAACGGGTGCATTCGCCAGCCCAGCGCCGCCAGACCCACTGCGACGAGGGCTGTGACGGCGATGTAGACGGCCACGGCATGCGAAGGGACGCCCGCGGACCCTGGGCGTCCCTTCGAACCTTCGTCGCTCACCGGCCCAACCTACCTGCCGAGGACGAGACCGCGGGGACTTAGAAGACGGTCGTCGTCTCGTCGGAGAAGCCGCCCCAGGTCCAGTTGCTGCGCGACG
>PKWT01000410.1 GCA_003132125.1 Micrococcales bacterium
ATGAGGCGGTCGACGACGGTGATGCTCGGCACTGCTTCGACCAACGTCGTTTCGAAGTCGTGGATTGCCTCGATGTTGCGCAGCCACGCGGACACGATGATCGGAGGTGTCCCCGCGAGCGTTGCGCAAAGCCTGACCTGGCGCAGCCGGGCGATCTCCCGGGCCGTTTCGACCAACCCGCTTGTTGGGGCGTCGACGGACAGGATCACCGGCACCGGCCAGCCGGCGGGGTGCGCCGCGACCTCCGCTCGCAAGAGCACGCCCCCGCTGCTAAGCAGCCGGACCACACGACGGCGCACGGTCGCCTCGCTCACCTCGGCGTTGGCCGCGAGCGAAGCGTAGGAAGAACGGCCGTCCAGGCCGAGCTGTACAAGTATCTTCCGATCCACGGCCTGCAGATGGGGAAGGACGGTTGGGCGGCTGCTGCTGGTCGGGTGGGGAGTCGGCACCGACCCCGACGACCCCTCGCGCGACCGCGCCCCTAGCCGCCAGTGGGACCCGTCGCGGTACAGCTGGGTAGATATTCGCGTCCGCGTGTCGGTAATGCCGGGGATCATCTCGACTCGCTCAAGCATGTACCGCGACAGTGCTCGCAGGTCTGCAGCGGCGGCGGTCACGAATACGTCTGAACCACCTGCCGTCAGCTCAACACTGAGCGCATGCCGGTCGTGCGCCAAGGTGTCGGCAACGACCAGGCTCTTTCCCGGGCTGCACCGTATGTCGACGTAGGCGACGCATTGCGCGTTCCACACCGACACTCCGGGAGCGCCAGTGACCCAGGCATCTCCTCGGTCGAGCAGCCGCTGCCACCTTCTTGCCGCGGTGACCGGACTCGTGTTCGTCGCCCGTGCCGCCGCCGCCCACGACGTTCGAGGGTCAACCTGTAGAACTTCGACGAGGGCCAGGTCGCGCTCGGAAAGTCCGCCTGAATCGGTCATATCACCAGCCACTATGACGGAAATCATCATATTTGACCAGATTAGTGAACGAAGTGTCAGTGTGCCTGACATCCAGTTCACCCCGGATCCCACTCTCGCAGGAGGCCGTATGTCCCTCGACGACAGGCTCTACGATGATTCCCACGCCATGGCCGCAGACCTGGTGGCCCTGCGTCACAAACTGCACCAACACCCCGAGGTCGGCCTCGACCTTCCTGTCACCCAGCGCACCGTCCTGGAGGAGATCGACGGTCTCGGCCTTGAGGTGACGACGGGCACGTCGGTGTCGTCGGTGACCGCAGTCCTGCGGGGCGCCCGGCCCGGCCCGGCTGTGCTGCTGCGCGGGGACATGGATGCACTCCCGGTCCAAGAGCTGACCGGGCTGGACTTTGCCAGCAAGGTTGACGGCGCGATGCACGCGTGCGGTCACGACCTCCACACAGCGATGCTCGTTGGCGCGGCTCGGCTCCTTGCTGCTCATCGCGATGCTCTCGAAGGGGACGTCGTCTTCATGTTCCAGCCGGGCGAGGAAGGTTGGGATGGCGCCGGACGGATGCTGGACGACGGCGTCCTGGACGCAGCCGGGCAGCGGGTGGCCTCGGCATACGGCATGCACGTGATGTCCTCACAGATCCCGAGAGGCACGTTCACCACCCGCCCCGGAACTCTCATGGCCGCCAGCGACGGCATGCGNNCGTTCATGGCTCTGGCGGCCACGGATCCGCCCCGCACCTGGCCTTTGACCCCGTCACAGCGGCGGCGGAGATGGTCAACTCTCTGCAGACCTTGGTCACCCGACGATTCGACATCTTCGATCCGGTCGTCGTGACCGTCGGAACCTTCCATGCTGGCACGCGTCGCAACATCATCCCCGACGAGGCTCAGTTCGAGGCGACCATTCGGTCCTTCTCTCCCCAAGCCCGGGACCGGATCCGCACCGAGGCCCCCGAGCTCTGCCGTCAGATCGCCGCTGCCTATGGCATGAAGGCAGAAGTCGAGTACGAGGACGAGTACCCGCTGACGGTCAACGACGCTGCACACGCGGCCTTTGCCGCGGACGTGGTCGGCGAGGTCTTCGGCGGGACACGGTACGAACCCATGCGGAATCCGAACGCTGGCGCTGAGGACTTCTCACGTGTTCTGGCTGCGGTGCCCGGGTGCTACCTCATGCTCGGAGCACACCCCGGCGATGATCTGCAGGCGCCCAACAACCACAGCCCCCGTGCAGTCTTCGCCGACGAGGTCATGCCCGATGGCGTCCTGCTGCACGCCCAGCTGGCGATTCGCGCCCTCCATCGCGACGCCACGACCTTCACGCCCACGGCCCCCCAGCCGATCGCACCCTGACAACAACTGCCATCCAAGGAGGCTCAACATGCGTCGCAACCTGATCATCCTCGCCGTCCCCGTCATCGCCTTGATGGCAACGGTCTGGCTCCCGTTCGTCAACAGCGCGACCCTCTGGTTCGGGCTGCCCTCAGTCATGGTCTGGACCGTCTTGTGGGTCCTTGCCATCACCCCCGCCCTGGCGGCGCTGGAGTTCAGCGGACGCCAACGGGTCGCCGACGCGCTCGAGACCAAAGAAGGTGCGACGCGATGACATCGACCCTGACAGTGACGCTGCTGGGCATCGTCTTCATCGCGGTGCTCGGCTTCCTGGGGCGCCGCAAGCCGACGGGCGACCTTTCTGAGTGGACCCACGGCGGGCGCCAGTTCGGCGCGATGACGATGTGGTTCCTGCAGGCCGGTGAGGTCTTCACCACCTTCACCTTCCTCGGAATGGCTGGTCTTGCGTTCAGCGGCGGGGTGGCGGCCCTCTACGCCCTGCCGTACATCCCCCTGGCGTACATCGGGCTCTACTTCCTGGCGCCGATCATCTGGCGCCGCGCCCACGAACGAGGCCACCTGACGCAGGCTGACTTCCTGGCCGACTTCTACGGCTCAAAGCTGCTTGGCCTCATCGCCGCCATTATCGGCGTTGTCTTCCTGCTGCCATACCTGCAACTGCAGATCACCGGGCTCGGCCTGGCGGTGCAGCTCGCGACCGGCGACCAGACTTCCAGCACCGTGAGCATGATCATCGCGTTCGTACTCGTCATCGCGTTCGTTCTGTGGTCCGGCATCCGCGGCGTGGCGACCACGTCCTACTTCAAGGACGCCATCATGCTGGTCGTCTTGCTCGTCCTAGTCATCGCGATCCCAGCGCACTTCACCGGCGGCATCGGGGCCACCTTCCACAAGATCATGGTGACCCACCCCGACATGTTGAAGGTCCACGCCGGGAAATATGACTCCGTCTGGTTCTTCTCAAGCATGGTCGCGTCCGTCCTCGGTGTGCTCTTCATGACCTTTCCCCACCAGTGGCCGGCTCTACTTTCCGCGAAGTCCTCCAAAGCAGTCCGCCGCAACTACGTCTTCCTGCCGATCTACTCCATCGCGCTGGCACTGCCGATGATCATCGGTTTCACGGCGCTGATCGTGCTCCCCAAAGGCAGCAAGAGCAACGCGGCCTTGCTGACGCTCGTTCAGCAAGCCTTCCCCGGCTGGTTCATCGGCGTTGTCGTGGTAGCCACGGCTGCGACGGCGATGGTGCCTGCAGCCGGCCTGCTCATCGGAATGTCATCCCTGATCGCCCGCAACATCGCCCGCACCCGCAGTCAGCGCAGCCAGTTCATGGTCAACCAAGGCGCGGTCGTCGGCGTCACAACCCTGGCCCTCGCCATGGCGATTGCGCGACCAGACCTGCTGGCCAACCTGCTGCTGCTCACCTACTCGGGCCTCGATCAGCTCATCCCGGCGATCGGCCTCGCGCTCCTCACACGCAAGCTCGTCGGCGTGTGGCCTGTCATGGCCGGACTCCTCGTGGGTGAGCTCGTCGTCATCTGGCTGACGTTCGGGAATGCCTACTCCGGGCACATCAACGTCGGCCTCGTGGCACTCGTGCCGAACATCATCGTCCTGCTCGCCGGCACCGTCCTGGAGAGGACGCTTCGAGGCACCAAACAGGAGAACGTGCCCCAGCTGCCCGAGGCTGAGGTTGAGCCGAAGAGCGTTGTGGCGGGCGTGTAGCCGTGACCCCTCCCGTGACATCGCGCGTCCTGCTGCACGGCGCGCAGGTCTTCGACGGCACGGGCTCGGACCCCGGGCTTGCCGACGTGCTGATCGCCGACGGCCGGATCCTGGACGTCGGGCAGGGACTGGACGGCGACCTTGTCGTCGACGTGACTGGGACGACAATCCTGCCTGGGTTCTTCGACTGCCACGTACACGTGACGGCCTCCGGGGTTGACCTCATGGACCGCCTCAACCGCCCCTTCTCCTACCAGTTCTACGCGGCGGCTCGCAACCTCGAGGCGACACTCGCGACGGGCGTGACAACCGTGCGGGACGCAGGGGGCGCCGACCTCGGCATCCAGCAGGCCGTCGCAGATGGTCTCGTGCCAGGTCCGCACCTGCTTCTGGCGGTGAACATCATCGGGCAGACCGGGGGTCACACGGACGGGTGGTTCCCGTCAGGTTTCGACCTGCCGCTCAGCCTTCCGCACCCCGGGCGCCCGGCTGCAACCGCCGATGGGGTGGACGAGTTGCGCAAGGTGGTCAGGAGCCTGCTGCGTGCCGGCGCCGACGTCATCAAGATCTGCACCACCGGAGGGGTTCTCTCGCCGCGCGATGACCCGACACACACCCAGTTCAGCCCGGCCGAGATCGATGTCGTCGTCGCCGAGGCCGCTGCAGCCGGCCGGGTGGTCATGGCCCACGCCCAGGGAGCAGCCGGCATCAAGAATGCCGTCCGTGCTGGCGTGCGATCCATCGAACACGGCATCTACCTCGATGAGGAGGCCATCGACCTCATGCTGGCCAACGAAACGTGGCTCGTGCCAACGCTGGTGGCCCCGCGTGCCGTCCTTGCGGCTGCTGCGGCAGGCGCGAATCTGCCCTCGGCTGTCGTGGCCAAGGCAAGGGAGGTGGCCGAGGTACACGTCGAATCTGTACGCACCGCTGTTGCCGCGGGAGTCAACCTGGCCATGGGTACCGACAGTGGGGTCGGCCCCCACGGCCACAACCTCGACGAGCTGGTGCTCATGCAGGAGTGCGGGATGAGGCCGGCGCAGGTCCTCGCGGCTGCCACCTCCAGTGCCGCCCGGCTGTGCGGCCTACAGGACCACACCGGACGAATCGCGCCCGGCTTGGCGGCGGACCTCGTCATCATCGAGGGCGACGCATTGGAGCTGACTGGCCTGCGCGAACGGATCCGCCAGGTATGGCAAGACGGCCGGCTCGTGGTCGGCGCCTGATGATGCTGCGGAGTGCCTGGTCCGGCGACGACCAGCTCGGCGCGACTGCATCGGCGGTGGTCCAGCTCGGGTGTCACCTCAGTAAGGCGAACGCGCGCGCTTCAGACTCCCGTCGACATGCAGGATCATGTCCGCGAGATCAGGCCGCTGTCCTGTGTCTCTGCTTCACTGGAGACACGTTCAGAGAAGACCCGAGTGGAGGGGTGGCAAATGCCCAGGCAAGTGCGAAATCAACCGAGAAACTCAGGTTCCGCAACGGCGCGTACGCAGGTACGCCCGGTCCCCCTGCTACCAACGTCGTCGCAGGTCATCCCTGTA
>PKWT01000380.1:0-342 GCA_003132125.1 Micrococcales bacterium
GTGGTCGCCTACTGCCGCGGCGCGTACTGCGTGCTCGCCTACGACGCGGTCCGGCTGCTGACCCGGCACGGCCGGTCGGCGCAACGCCTGCGTGAGGGAATGCTCGAGTGGCGGCTGGCCGGCATGCCGATCCAGTCCGACGTCGCGTGAGCGCGGACCTGCTCGACGACCGTGAGTATCTGCGCTGCCTACGACGACCCCACCCCCAGAAGGACGGTATGAGCTCGTGAACATTCTGATGATCATCAACGGTGCTGCCTATGGTCAGGACTCGACCTACAACGCGGTACGCCTCGCGGCGTCGATGGCCAAGCGCGAGCAGGTGAGCCTTCGGGTCTTCCT
>PKWT01000380.1:396-3753 GCA_003132125.1 Micrococcales bacterium
GTTCTGATGACCCCGGTCGCCGAGCAGACGGCTGTGGCGGCCGGTGGCGGCATCGGCGGGGTGGCCACCGCCAACCGTCGCTGGCACCGGGGCAAGGTCACCTTCGAACAGCGCGTAATGCGACGGTGGTTATGAGCCACGACCAGCCCCTGATCTACCTGGACCACAACGCCACCACCCCGGTCGCACCCGAGGTCCTCGACGCGATGCTGCCCTACCTGCGCGACCAGTACGGCAACCCCTCCAGCGACCACCCTGCAGGGCGAGCCGCGGCCCGCGCCGTCGCCGCCGCACGCGCCCAGGTCGCCGCACTGATCGGCGCCGACCCAGCAGAGATCGTGTTCACCTCCGGCGGCACCGAGTCCAACAACCTGGCCATCCGCGGCACAGCCAGCCTCGCCGACCCCACCCGACGGCGCATCGTCACGACCGTGGTCGAACACCCCGCCACGACCGCGCCGTTGGCTCACCTGCACGCAGCCGGCTGGACCATCACCGCCCTGCCGGTCACCAGCGCCGGCACCGTCGACGCCGCCCTGGCGGCCACGCAACTCGGCGCGGACGTGGCATTAGTAACGATGATGCTCGCCCAGAACGAGACCGGCGCCATCCTTCCCGTTCCCACGGTCGCCTCCGCAGCCCACGCGGTCGGGGCGCTGATGCACACCGACGCCGCCCAGGCCATCGGCAAGATCGAGGTGAACGTCGATGCCCTCGGCGTGGACCTGCTCTCCATCGCCGGGCACAAGTGCTACGCCCCCAAGGGAGTCGGCGCCCTCTACCGCCGCACCGGCACCCCGCTCGGACCCGTGCTCCTCGGCGCCGGACAAGAGGACGGTGTTCGGCCCGGAACGGAGAACGTGCCAAGCATCGTCGGCCTGGGTGCAGCGTGCGAGCTGGCCGGCGGTCGCCTGGCCACGGAGACCGAGCGACTCGCCTGCCTACGACACACCCTGTGGCAGCTGTTGAACGCCGCGATCCCCGGCATGGTGCGGCACACCCCGGCCGACTCCCTACCCAACACCTTGATGGTCTCCTTCCCCGACGTCCTCGGCCGGGCCGTGCTGGCCGCATCACCGGGGCTGGCCGCCTCCACCGGGTCGGCCTGCCATGCCGGTCAGGACACCCCCGCCGCGACGCTGCTCGCCATGGGATGCACGCCGGAAGTGGCGCTCGGCGCAGTCCGGCTCTCCCTGGGCCACGGGACCACCGCCACCGACGTCTCGGTCGCCGCCACGATCCTGGCCACCGCCCACACCCTGGCCACCGCCCCACGCCGGGAGCCGTGACCGCACGCGCGAGCACATCGGTCTCATGGTTGGAACCCGGACCCAAGGTCGTTCCATCAGGGGCGAAGCGGTCGAGGCCTCGTCGAGACGAGGCCCCCAGCTGACCTGGAACGAAACCTTGGCCGGCGGGCTCGGCCATTGCGGCCACGGATCACCGAGATCCCCATCGCCGGAAAGCAACTCTGGCGACTCGACCCTCATCACGTCCTCCTCACCTCCGAGCTACTCGGTAACTCCGACGAGTACCGGCGGCGCATCACCCCGTCTTGCAGGCACTCCTCTGACCGCCGGGTTGGGCTGAGCCACGTCGCAAGTATCGAGTTGGTGGGGGCGCTTCCACTAGCAACGCGTTCACATCGGCACGGCGCGCACTAGCGGCGAAGTGACGCACCTGGGGTGATGCGAATCTGGGCGCGTGGTCGTCGCGAAACATGTTGCTCGTGTGACCCGACCCGTGCTTCGGCTCAGCCCGTGATGTCCCCGCTGTCGCCTCTTGGACCCTGTTGCCAGGTGCCGTGGGTGTCACTGGTGAACACGAAGTCCTCCGACCCGGTCATGACGTTGAACAGCCGGCCCATCACCCGCAGGTATCGGACTCCGTGGAAGTCGCCGGTGCATAACCCCGGCAACCCCCCTGAAGACGCGCCTGCCCGCTGAGCTTCCCGGCGTCGGGGCTATCTCTTTGGGCTGCTGTCGGTTATCCCGCCAGTGAGGTCAGGAAGGGCCTGTGAAGCTGAGTCGACCGCTGCCGCAGCGGTCTCGCCTACGCCGACGACACCGCCTGTGACTGCCTCGGCCGCGGTGGCCGCGCCATCAATGGCGCCGTTGGCTGACTCGGTGACTGTCTGCACGGCGGTCGCGGCCGAGTCACCGATGGAGCCCAGATCGGCGGGAAGTCCGGGGATCTCGATTCCCGTGGCCTCTTTCACACTCGTCAGGGCGTTCTTGATTGCTTCCCACATGGAAGCCTCCTTCAGATTGCATTGCGAATCCTGATACAGCGGTATCGAGGATGACGAGCAGAGTGGTAGCCAGAGGCCTTTGAGCTGCCATGGGAGGGGCGCTGCGTTCACGGCCTCTTGGTCACCCGGGCCTTGAGCTGTTCAAGGCGTCGGCGGTTTGCCGGGTTGGCGGCCTGCTCCTTCGCTTTGGCGATCGCGTTTCCTGCTTGCGGGCTCTTGGCGAGCTCGGTCAGCTTCCTCATCAGGGTCGGCACTGGTTCTCCTATGGTTCTTGAGGTGGTGGCGGATGGCTAAAGAGGGGGGAGGAGATGGGCTCCAGGGAGGATCTCCTCACTGACGATGAGCGCGGTGGCCATGAGTACCTGTGCTCGCGCTACAAGGGTCGTCAGGACGCCGCGGGTCCCGTGGTCGGCGAGCTCCGGCAAGTCACGCAAGGCCCGCACCTGGGCGTCCAACGAGGTGAGGTACCCCTTGAGAGCGACCGGATCGGCCGGGCAAGAACCCTCGGCACTGTCCGGGCAGTCAGTGTGGTCTTCCGGAGCCGACGCGGTCAGCAGGTGGGTGATTTCGTCCAGCCGAATACCCTGTGCCTCCAACTGGCGGATCGCCGCGATGCGTTTGACGTCCGTGGGCTGGTACAGGCGGAAGTTGCCGCCACTTCGGCGCACGGGAGTGAGCAGTCCCAGACCTGTGTAGAAGTCCACGGTTCGCCTGCTGACACCGGCGCGGGAGGCTATCTCACCGATGCGAAGAGGTTCTTCGGTCATCACGGACGCACCCACCTTCCTGAACATAGGTCGCTACCACTTGGGGCAACTATACAGTGACACGTGATGGTGTCGAATCAGACTCGTGCCACGAAACGCCCACCTCATCGGACACCAATTCTTGGCTTCGACTTGTCCGATGCGCCACCCTTCGTGGGGGCTGTGGGTGGACATCACCCTTCAGGTCGGAGAGTCCCGGTCGTGGGGATCGCGGCTGGACTCGGCGCTCAACAGGGCGACAGCCCCTGCCATCTGATTCGCTCTGCCAGTGAGCGCAGTTCTCGTGACTTTGGACGTTGACTCTGGACGTTGACTTTGACGTTGACGTGCACGACCTGT
>PKWT01000255.1 GCA_003132125.1 Micrococcales bacterium
CCCGACGCGCCTCGCGGGCTTGACAAGGTGACCCAGACCGACACCTGAACCAGGTTCGCCATCTCTGCCCCAACTACGCTGGCCTCTATGAGGCAGCGGACCTTCTCCCGGACGGGCACCGGGCTACGCCGACGCCCACAGGTGCGGATCATCGGTGAGGCGTTGAGCGCAGTACGCCGCAAACCGGTCGAACGGATCAGCCCAGCTACGGGCTCGAACCCCAGCCTCCCTCCCGGACAGGTACGCCCGGATGGTCTTGCGGTCTTTACCCAGATGCCGGGCGATCGCGGAGATCGTCCAACCCTGGCGGCGCAACGCGTGCACGTCGATGTCGTCCTCCCGTGTGAGCATGAGCGGAGGGGATCCCTTGAGCTGGTGTGTGGTCAGAGACCATCAGCCTCAAGGGAGTCCCGCCTGTCTCGGCGGAGCCACACGGGTGGGGATTTTCAACGAGCAGGTCTGGGGACTTTCAGGTCAGCGCCATCATGGCCGGGCAGGCATCCGGTAAGCCGTCCTAGAATGCCTAGGCTGGAGGGTTTTCCTCCGCGAAAATTTGGGAGCTGGCATGGCTATCGTTCCTCGCGTGATCTTGAACAACGGGGTCACCATCCCCCAACTCGGCCTTGGTGTTCTCCAGGTCCCGCAAGAAGAGACTCAGAGCGTGGTGGAAGACGCTTTGTCTGCCGGTTACCGGCACATCGACACGGCCGCCGCATACGGCAATGAAGCAGGTGTCGGAGCCGCGATCGCCTCCTCCGGAATCCCGCGCGAGGAAATCTTCATCACCACCAAACTGCGCAACGGGGAGCACGCCACCGCGGCGGAAGCCTTCGAAGCCAGCCGGCAGGCGCTCGGTGTTGACGTGATTGACCTCTACCTCATCCATTGGCCGGTCCCGTCCCAGGGAATGTTCGTCGAAGCATGGCTGGCCTTGGAGAAGATCTATGCCGCGGGCGGTGCGCGGGCCATTGGGGTGTCCAACTTTCTGCAGAACCATCTGGACACTCTGCTTGCCGAGACGACGGTCGTCCCTGCGGTGAATCAGTTTGAGCTTCACCCGACCTTCCAGCAGGCCGCTCTGTCCGCAAGGTCCCGCGCCCTGGAGATCGCGGTTGAGGCGCACAGTCCACTGGGCCGAGGAACTGATCTGAACGCAGAAGCCGTGACCGCCCTGGCGCAAGTGCACGGGGCAACCCCTGCGCAGATTGTGCTCGGTTGGCACCTCGGCGTCGGCAACATCGTGATCCCCAAGTCCGCAAACACGCATCGTTTGCGCGAGAACCTTGCCGCGACCGAAATCATCCTCAGCCAGAACGAATTGGACGCCGTCACCATGATGGAGGCCGGTGCACGGATGGGCTCCGACCCTGACGAGGCTGCCTTCACCCAGTTATAGGGCGACAGCTCCCGGCTGGAGGAATTCATGGGTGGCACCAACTTGTTCAGGTCTGCCAAACTTCCTCGCCTAGGAGACTCCAAGCCGAGGAGCACCGATGCCCGGGACAGTCGCTGCACGACCGTTGGATCGAGTTGTTCATGGACGACGCACACGAAGCGCAGGCTCACGCAGTCGTCGCAGGTGCAACAAAGTTGAGTCTGGTGGTGACATCCAGCAGATGGTCGGACTCCGGCCATTGGGTGCATCGTCCTAGGGCGGCGTGGTCGATCCCTTTGGCCAGCATTGGTGATTGCTTAGGGTCTGAACTCGGCCAACTCTGAGCTGAACTCTTGAAGGAACGCTTCGACCAACTGGATCTCGGCGTCGTCCAAGGTGTGCGCTGGGGCTCGGCACCTAGCGGAGCGAATCAGACCGCGGCGTAGAGATATGAGTTTCTCGGCCGCAACGATGAGTTCGGTCGACTGCATCCAGTAGGACAAATACACCAGCATGCGCCGGTGCAGGTCCAACGCCGAAGGCTTGTCGCCCGCTTCCCAGAGCCGCCAGAGAAGGACATAAAGCTCGGTGAACGAGCAACCCGGCTGAACGCCGACAGCGCCGCGGCGTAGGGCGTCCGGCAGTTGCAGCCCTGCGTATCCGACCAAGGCGGGTAGCGCCGGTGTGGTGGCGGCCAAGGCGGCGATGAGCGCCCCGGGAGGGGTCGACTCCACCTTGACGGCCACCAGGTTCGGGTGATCGGCCGCGATCGACGCGATTGTCTCGGCGTCCAGGCTGGTGCCTGTCTGGGAGGGTGCGTACTGCAGCACGACGGGTGTGGGGGCTACCGCCGACAACACGGCGTGAACGTGGTGGCGGACTGCTGATCGCGTCGGGCCGAGCAGGTATGGGGGCAAGAGGTTGATGGCGTCGGCGCCGGCTGCTACCGCCTCAGTTGCCCGGCGCACCGCCACGATCGTCGCGTGGTCCTGAACCGCGATGATGGCGGCGACGTCGTCGCGGCTGCGAGTCTGATCCAAGAGCCGACCCCGCAACAACTGGCGTTCGTCGTCGGCGAGTTTAAGGAACTCGGAAGCGAAGCCAGGGAACATCACGCTGGTCACGCCGGTCCCGAGCACGTGGGCTACGACATCGGAGAAGCCGACGTAGTCGACAGACTCGTCGTCGTGGAACGGCACCTCGAGTACGGGGCTGACACCACGCAGCAACGCCTTAACGGTCATGCGCATCTCCTAGAAGGGGGCCCGACCGGGGGCGTCGCCGCTGCCACCGATGAGGAAATCCAGGTCGACGCCGGTGTCTGCCTGCGTGACGTGGTCGACGTACAACTTGGTCCAGCCGCGAACGGCGGTTGGCGGCGGCGGTTGCCAGCGCTCACGTCGATCCGACATCTCAGCGTCGTCCACAAGCAGTTCGATGGTGCGTCGCGTAACGTCCAGCCTGATCCGGTCGCCGGTGCGCACGAGCGCCAACGGTCCGCCGGCGCTGGACTCCGGCGCCACGTGTAGCACGCAGGTCCCGAAGGCGGTGCCGCTCATCCGTGCGTCCGAGATCCTGACCATGTCTCGCACCCCGAGGTCGAGCAGCCGCTGGGGCAGCGGCAGGTTGCCCACCTCCGGCATGCCCGGGTAGCCCTTGGGCCCGGCACCACGAACGACTAGGACGGTGTCTGGGGTCACATCGAGTTCGGGATCGTCCATGACCGATTGGTAGTCCTCGAGCCTGTCGAAGACCAGCGCCGGCCCCTCGTGGTGCAGAAGGTGCGGCGATGCGGCGCTGATCTTCAGCACCGCCCCGTCGGGGGCGAGGTTTCCTCGCAGGACCGCCGTACCGGCACCGGCAGGCTGCACCGGGTCGTCCCAGTCTCGGATGACGACGTCGTCGTAACGTGCCGCGCCCTCGATGTCTTCGCCCAGCGTGCGCCCGGAGACCGTGCGGACGTCCAGGTGCAGGACGTCGCGCATCTGGTTTAGCAGCGCGGGTACCCCGCCGGCATAGGCGAACTCTTCCATCAGGTACCTGCCACTCGGCATGAGGTCGACCAACAGCGGCACGTCGCGGCCAAGGACGTCGAAGTCGTCCAGACTGAGCTCGACACCTGCCCGCCCGGCGATGGCGAGCAGGTGGATGACCGCGTTGGTCGAGCCGCCGATCGCGGCATTGACCTTGACGGCGTTCTCGAAGGCGGCCCGGGTGAGGATCGCTGATGGGCGAAGGCGTTCACGCGCGAGGGACACCGCCAGTCGACCGGTCTCCTCCGCCAGCGCGCCGCGCCGGGAGTCGACGGCTGGCAGGGCGGCGGCGCCGGGTAGTTGCATGCCCAAGGCTTCGGCGAGCGAAGCCATTGTCGAGGCGGTGCCCATGGTCATGCAGTGCCCGGCCGAACGGTTGAGGCAGGATTCGAACTCGGTAAATTCCTCGGGTGCGATCTCGCCCGCGCGCAGCGCCTCAGTCATCCGCCAAATGTCGGTGCCCGACCCCACGTCTTTGCCGCGGTACTTACCGTTCAGCATGGGACCACCGGTCAGCATGACCGCAGGGAGGTCGACGCTGGCCGCGCCCATCAGCGCTGCCGGCGTGGTCTTGTCGCACCCGGTGAGCAGCACAGCGGCGTCGAGCGGGTTGGCGCGAAGCGATTCCTCTACCTCGAGTGCCATCAGGTTGCGGTACAGCATGGACGACGGCCTCAGGAACGGCTCACCGAGTGACATCACTGGGAACTCCAGCGGCAGTCCGCCCGCCTCTAGAACGCCCCGCTTGACTGCTTCGGCAAGTGAACGCAAGTGCGCGTTGCAGGGCGTCAACTCACTCCAGGTGTTGGCGATGCCGATCACCGGTTTGCTGGTTAGTTGTTGCGTCCCTAGACCCATTGCGCGTAGGTGGTGCCTCGCGATGAACCCGTTCTTGCCGCCGTCACCGAGCCAGGTGCGGCTGCGCAGTTCGTCACCCATCTTGTGTTACCTCCCGGAAATTTAGAGCACGCCGTAGGTGGCAAAGGCGTCCGTGCTGGACATCCCGTCTTCGATGGCTTGCCGTACCACGTTCTCAGCGGCTGCCTTGGTGAGTGCAAGCTCGAGCACCTCGTCCTCGACCGCCTTGGGGACGACGACCACGCCGTCGATGTCACCGAAGATAAGGTCGCCCGGGCATACGAGTACGCTGTCGATCTCTACTGGGACGCGGTAGTCGACGACGCTCGTCCGGACGCCGGCGTCCTGCGCGAAGTTGCCGCGGCTGAAGACCGGCCACCCTTGCTCGAGGACTCGGATGGTGTCGCGGTGGAATCCGTCGATGACGGCACCCGCGGCGCCCCGAGCCCGAGCCGTTGTAGTGAGGATTTCGCCCCACGCCGCGCATTGTGCTCGGCCGTTTCTGGCTAGGTAGACCTCTCCTGGTTCGAGCTGGTCAAGGGCTTCGGTCAGGCGGCCAAAGGGTGAGCGTTGCGCCTCGAACACGTCGGTGATGAGGACCGGCATGGCGCGCCCGACGAGCACCATGTCGGGGCGCAGCGCCTGGATCGCTTGGGGAAGGAATTGGTGCGTGCGCCCCAGTTGGTCGAGTACGTCTCCGACCACCGGAGTGTAAAGGCGGTCGCGTATGAGGGCGAGTCGTTCGGCGTCCACCTCGGGCAGGCTCATCTCGTGCCCTGTTCTGTGCCGGACTCAGGCAACACGGCGCAGTCCTCGGCCGGGTGTCGACAGTGTGAGGCGCCCTTCGCGCAGTACCTCTACGCCGTTTACAAGAACGTGGATGACCCCGCGCGCTGGCTGGCGAGGATTCTCATAGGTCGAGAGGTCGGCGACGGTGAGCGGGTTGAGCGCGACAACGTCAGCGGCCATGCCTGGGCGGAGGATTCCCCGGCCTTCGAGCCCGAACCGACGCGCCGGGTGGCCCGCAAGGTGCAGGCTGGCCTCGCCCCACGTGTAGTCGCCGAGCTCGCGGGTGTGGACGCCGAGAAGTCTCGCGAACGCGCCCCATCCGCGGGGGTGGGGGAAGCGCCCACGAAAGACACCGTCCGACCCGGCCATGTGCGCGGGGTGCCGCAGGAGGGCGCGTATGTCCTGTTCTGTGTTGGTGGGGGGTTGCAGGAATACGCAGGACGCCTGCATGTCGCACGCTATGAGCAGGTCGCAGAGAAAGTCTGCAGGGTCTGAACCCACGGTCTCGGCCGCCTCCGGCAGGGTTCGTCCCTCGCACCAGGCGAGATCGGGGTTGGCGACCCAGGCGAAGGTGATCCGAGCGAAGATGTCCGGGCGTCCCGCGAACCACGTCTCGCGCAGGCGCTTCCTCACGTCGGCGTCTCGCAGCCGAGCAACGGTCGCGTCCGTGCCGCCGGCCTGCACCCACGCCGGCAGCCCGACCATCGCCACGATCGAGGCGCCTCGGCTGTACGGGTAGCTGTCAAAGGTCAGGTCGACGCCACTGGCACGTGAGTCGTCGACGAGCTGCACCAGCATGTTCGCCGGTCCGTGGAAGTGGCTGATGTGCACCGGAACATCGGCGCCCCGGGCGATAGCATTCACCTCGCCGACGCCCACGTGGGCCTCCGCCTCGTAACCACGCATGTGGCTGACGTAGATGCCGCCGAACCGGCCGGCCTCGGCCGCGAGCAGGGTCAGCTCTTCAGTGTCGCCGTAGCGGTCTGGCACGTACTCAAGTCCGGTGGACAGGCCGAGGGCCCCCTGTTCCATGCCCTCGGCGAGCAGCCGCTGCATGCGTGCGTGCTCGCTCGCCGTCGGCGCCCGCTCTTCCAACCCCATCACCTCGAGTCTCAAGTTTCCCCGAGGCACCAGGTACCCCACGTTCAGCGGTGTGGCGCCGTCGTAACTGTGGAGCAGTTCGTCGACGCTGCGGCCCCCCTGACCTTCGTCGGGCAGGTCGCCGTTGATCGCCCCGAAGTAATGCCTGACGTAGTCCATCGTTTCAGGCCCGGACGGCGCGAAGGACAAGCCGTCCTGACCCACGACGAAAGTCGTCACGCCCTGGCTCAGGGCGGCCAGTTGAACCTCGGGGTCGAACACTGCCGCATCACCGTGCACGTGGGCGTCGACGAACCCTGGCAGAAGGTAGAGCCCCGTGCAGTCGATCCTCTGGGCTGCCTCAACGTGCTGCAACCGGCCGATCGCCGCAACAACGCCTTTGTCCACCGCGAGGTCAGCCCGGTACGCAGGGGCGCCTGTGCCGTCCACCACCCAGCCGCCTGTCATGACAACATCCATCGACTACTCCGTTCGCTAGTACCTGCGGTGACCTGGCGGGCTAATTCGACGCCTATTCGGGGTACGCGGCCACAAAGTCGATCTCAACGAGGATGTTGAGCAGCGTCGAGCCGACCGTCGTTCGCACCGGCAGCCCGTCCGTGAAGAACGACTTGTAGGCATGGTTGAATCCGGTGAAGTCGCGCTTGACGTCCTGTAGGTGCACGGTCGCCTTGACGACGTCCGAGAAGCCCAGGCCCTCCGCCTCGAGCAGCTGCTGAAGATTCTGCATGACCTGGTCGGTCTGCCCGCCGATGTCGTCACCCACGACGTCCCCCGTGGCGGGGTCGACCGGGCCCATCCCGGAGGTGTATAGGAATCCGTTCACCGCGATGGCCTGCGAGTAGGCGCCTCCGGGTGCGGGGGCCAGGGGGTTGCTGACGCGTTTGATGGTCATAGTTTCGTTCCTCTCGGTTGCGGTACAGGTTTGATGGTCAACGCAGGACGACGTCGACGATGGAATCCAGGAGGGACAGCTCAGCGACGCTTGGCAGGCCTTCCCAGTCACCGGGCACTGAGACCGCGAAGGCGCCGGACGTGTTGGCGACCTGGAGGGCCACCTCGGGTGACTCGCCACGGATAAGGCTCGCGAGGTAACCGGAAACGAAGGCGTCTCCGGCACCGACAGGGTCCACGACCGGCACGACGACGGCCGGGGCTGTGTAGGTTCGGCCCTCGATCAGGGCGGTGTAACCCAGTTCGCCCTGCTTAATGACGACGTGCTTTGGGCCGAGTTCGCTGAGGGCGGCTGCGCAGCCCGCTGCGTCGACGTCGCCCACCAGGATCTGCGCTTCGTCGTGCGAGGCAAAGACCACATCGGAGAGGGTCACGAGGGAGCGAAACTCTTCCGTCGCCTCATCAGCGGCCCACAAGCCCATTCGGTAGTTGAGGTCGAACGAGACCAGGACGCCCGCATTGCGCGCGAGATCAATGGCATGGTGCACGGCGGCACGAGCCGACTCGCTCAGAGCAGGCGTGATGCCGGTGACGTGCAGGACTCGGGCGCCCTCGACGAGGCTGTGGTTGACGTCGTCGGGGCACAGTCGCGAACCGGCGCTGCCGGACCGCGCGTAGAACACGCGGGTAACCTTGGCCGTGCGGCGCTCCTTGATCATGATCCCCGTTGGTGCGCCTGCGTCTATGCGCAGCGAAGTCACGTCCACGCCCTCGGCAAGCAGCTCGCGAGCGACGAGCTCACCCATCGGGTCGTCTCCGACCCGCCCAATCCAGGCGCTGGGCACCCCCAATCGCCGGACGCCGATCGCCACATTCGACTCCGATCCGACGACGCCCAGGCGTACGGATCTATTGTGGCGGAAGGGACCGATGTGCTCCGACTGGAGCACGCACATGGTCTCGCCCAGCGTCACCAAAGCTGGGATCACTCGGCCGGGGCCCTGACTTGTTGAATCGTTCGGACTGATCAACGCATCCTCATCAAAAGTAGGAACGGGCGGTCTCGACGACCCGGTGGTCATCGTCTACGAGCGGGACCAACTGCCACTTGTCGTGCGCCGTGCAAGGGTGCGAGATGCCCAGGCAGACCAGGTCTCCCACTGCGAGATCGTTGTTGTCGGGCACCGAGAGAAAGGCGTGCTGATCGTTGAGTTGGTCGACAGTGCAACCCTTCAGGGCGCGGATCCCACCGGTGCCTGCCAGGGATCTTGCCCCGAGGACGACGGGCATGCCCTCGTCGAAAGAGATGTCCCGCTTACCGACACCCAGCAGGGCGAGGTGCGGCTCCGGGCGTGAGAGCACCTGCCCCCACACCTCGATCGCCGCTTTCAGGCGCGAGCTCACCGGCGCGTCCGCCAAAGGGCTCAACCTCTTGTAGAGGAGCGAGTCGTGCGTCACGTACGCGCCGCTGCGCAGCAGGACCCGCACCGGCAGGCGGGTGTCCCACACCTGAGTCAACCCGGCCGTAACGAGGTCGAAGAACGCGCTCCCACCGCACGACACGAGGTACTCACCAGCGTCCTTATCGAGCAAGCCATCAGAGTCCAACTCCACCAGCATGACGCGCAACCTGTGCACGAAAGCGGTCACGGCCTCGACCGTGGCGGTCGAGCGATCGTGTCCGAGGCTGCCTTCGTAGCCGGCCACGCCAACGAGGGCCAGCGACGGCTCCTGCTGCACCGCTCGTGCGACCAACACCGCTTCGGCGTCCGTCCGGCAACCGGTCCTGCCACCATCGTGTCCGAGCTCGACGACGACGCGAAGCCGACGGTCACCTCGTCCTCGCGTCGCCTCACCGAGGATCCTGGCCCCGACCGCTGAGTCTACGTAGCAGGTGAGTTCGAAGTCGTCGTCGCTCGCCATCTCCTCGACGGCCCAGACTGCGGCCGTCGCGTCGACCAACTCGTTGGCCAGGAAGATCCGCCGCACGCCGTGGGCCCGTACGACGCGCGCCTGGTGAGGCGTCGCCACAGTGAGGCCCCAGGCGCCGGCCGCGAGCTGACGTTCCCACAGCTGCGGGGACATCGTCGTCTTGACGTGCGGAGCCAGCGACACGTCGCGGTTCGCGCAGTAGTCGGCGAGTACAGCGATGTTGTGGTCGACCGCCGAGCGCCTGATGACCATGACCGGCCACGAGAAGCCTGCCTCGAACAGCGACGGCTGCGCCCTGACGAAGTCGCTAGCGAGCACCCCCTGCGCGCTTGCCGGGAACCCCTTGGCACGCCAGTCGATCGTCGTCGCGCTGATCATCTCGTCGCCTCGGGCACGGCCACCGGAAGCCGCTCACCACTGTCGACGTCGAAGAAGGACACGTTCGTCAGGTCGAGCCGTACGGTGAAGTCAGCGCCTGGCGTCAGGTGAAGTTCCCCCGGGATGCGGGCCTGCTGTAGGTCATGCTTGGCGACCGTGTCCTGTTCGGTCTGGTCCGCGCGTCGGCCGAGTTTGAACGCCACAACTGTCTCGGCGCCCAGGTACTCCGACACGATAATGTGCGCGGGCATGGTGTCGCTGGCCACGGCGTCGGAGGGCGCGACCGAGATCTTTTCCGCGCGGACGCCAAGCAACACGTCGCGATCCGGGGCGCTGGGCGACGCGCAGCCCTCGGGCAACTTCAATGTGACGCCGTCGGGGAACCGGAGAGACCGTCCGTCCAGTCGGCAACGGATCAGGTTCATCGGCGGGCTGCCGATGAACCTGGCCACGAACGTGTTCGCTGGGCTGTCGTAGATCTCCTTCGGTGTCCCGTACTGCTGGATGACGCCCTCGTTGAGCACGATGATGCGCGTCCCCATGGTCATGGCCTCGACCTGGTCGTGCGTGACGTAGACGAAGCTCTTGCCCACCCGGTGGTGCAGATCGCTGATCTCGGCCCGCATCTGGGAGCGCAGGATGGCATCAAGATTGCTCAGCGGCTCGTCGAGCAGGTACATGGAGGGCTCGCGGATCAGGGCGCGACCCACCGCGACGCGCTGCCGCTGACCTCCCGACAGAGTGCGGGGGCGCCGATCGAGGTAGTCGGTGAGCTCCATCATCGCCGCGACGCGCCGCACCTGGGCGTCGACGTCCGGGTCACGCAACACCCGGCGTCGCATCAGCGTGTTGACCACCGGTAGGTGGTGGTACGGCTTGAACCTGCTCATGAGCAATGGAAAGGCGATGTTCGCCCTGACGGTCAGGTGGGGATAGAGCGCGTAGGACTGGAACACGAAGGCGATGTCGCGCTCCTTTGGCTCGGTCCCGTTCACGACCGTGCCATCGAACTCCAGCTCCCCTGCGGTGATGTCGGTCAGGCCGGCGATCATCCGCAGCATCGTCGACTTTCCGCAACCCGAGGGGCCGAGCAGCACGAGGAATTCGTTGTCCGGGACGTCCGCCGAGAAGGTCTTGATGACCTCGTGGTCGCCGTAAGTCTTGGTAATCCCGTTGAAGCGGATCCTTGGCATGTCGTTAACCCTTCACGGAGCCTGCGGTCAGGCCGCTCACAATGCGGCGCTGCACGAACAGGAAGAAAACAATGGCTGGGAGGGTGAACATGAGGGCCGCGGCCATCACGTGGTTGAGGGGCGTCACGAACTCGCCGATGAACGACGCGAGCCCCTTTGAAGCGGGCCACTTCTGCTCGTCGGTGATGAACGTGTTCGCGAACAGGTACTCGTTCCAGCCCTCGAAGAACGTGATCACCGCGGCCGCGGCGATCGACGGGGCGATCAGTGGGAGCATGATCTGGGTGAGCATCGCGTACCGAGGGCAGCCGTCGACCCGGGCGGACTCCTCGATCTCCAGCGACACTCCATCCATTGCGCTCTTGAGGATCCAAACAGCGACCGGCATGGCGAAGGCCGTGTCGCTCAGCACCAAGCCGGTGAGGTTGTCAAGCAGCCCGAACGTCAAGAAGATCGAGTAAAGCGGGACGACGAGCAGCGCCTCTGGAAGCATCTGGGTGGCGAACAACGCGAAGCCGAACACGCCCTTGCCGCGGAACCGATATCGCGAGAGCGCGTACGCCGCGAGGATCGCGATGATCAGGCTCAGGAATGTGGTCCCGAAGGCCACCACGGCGCTGTTCGAAAGCCAGCGGAGCATCGGCACGCCGCTGGTCGCACTGGTGAAGGAAGTGAGGAACCGGCGGAGGTCAGGTAGCCACTGCACTTGCCCGCCGAACAACTCTGCGGTCGTATGGGTCGCGGTTGTAAACAGCCAGTAGACCGGGAACCCGGCCACCACCACCAACAGTGAGATGCCGAAGCCACGCACCGCTGAGCTCAACGTTTTCCGGAGGGTCATAGAGCCTCCTTCCTCGCGGCGCCACGGTCAACGTAGAAGAAGATGACTGTGACGATGGTCGACAGGACAAGCCCGACGACCCCCATGGCAGCAGAGCGGCCTAGCTCGGAGTTCACGAAGGCCTCACGGTAGACGCTAATGACCAGGGAGTTGGTGGAGCCCACAGGACCGCCTTGGGTCAACAGCCAGATAATCTCGAAGCGGCGGAACGACCAGATGGTCATCAGCAGAGCGGTGACCCTCAACGTCGGAAGCAGGAAGGGTAATGCGACGGTACGGAACCTATTGAATGCATCGGCGCCGTCCACCCTGGCCGCCTCGTAGAGCTCTTCGGGCACTGCCTGCAGGGCGGCTAGCACGACAAGCATGACGAAGGGAAAGACTTTCCACACCGAGGCCAGCGTTACCGCGAAAAGTGACCAGGTGGGGTCGACCAGCCACCCGTGCTGGGCTAGGCCCACGCTGCTCAGGGCCTGGTTGAGAACCCCGCTGTCCTTGTTATAGATCCAAGAGAAGATCAGGACTGCCGCGACCGACGGCACCGCCCACGGGAAGGTGAGGATGGCGCGGGCGAGGACCCGTCCCCGGAAGGCCCCGTTCATGGCCACGGCGGCGACGGTTCCCACGGTGAGGGAGCCCAGCACTGTGGCCGTGCTGTAGACGATGGTGACGACTAGCGCGTGTGCGAACTCGGCGTCGGCGAACAAGCTGGAGTAATTGTGGATGCCGATGAACGCGCCTTCGGTGGGGTTCAGCAGCTGTGTGTCCGTGAGGCTCAGCCACAGGCCGTCCAGCAGTGGCGCTCCGGTGAGCAGAAGTAGGTACACCGCTGCGGCAGCGATGAAGAGGTACGGGGCAAGCCGGCGTCCGCGCTGTCCTCGTGGAGTCGTACCTAACGCGCGGGGAGTGGTGCGCGTCGGGGTGCCCACATCCGTCACGTCAACCCTTTCTTTCACGGTCTGATCGCCTTCTGGCGCTTCGTGTTTCTTGGAGGTTGGGGGCCGCGGTCGAGGCAACCTCGCACCGCGGCCCCCAACCTCGTCTCGATATCAGCCGCCGACGGCTTGAGTAGCCTCGGCCTGGGCGGCCTTCAACGCGGTGGCCGGGTCGACGTTATTGATCAGCACGTCCGAAATGTGCGACAGGACTATATGGCTGATCTGTGGGGTCTTGTCCGCGAAGCCCTCGACGACACTGCTGCGAGAGTCCTTGGCCTGAGCCTTGTAGACAGGAACCCAGGGGTTCGCCGCGACGAACGCCTCAGGGGTCTGCGCGTCAGTGCCCGGTGAGCTGGCGCCAAGGGCCGCGGCGAGCTGCTTTTGGACGTCGGCTGAGTACAGGTACTTCAGGAAGTCCTTTGCGAGCGCTGTGTTCTTGCTGTACTTGTTGATCCCGATCCACTCGCCGACGTTGGCCGAGGTCTTTGTGGGGAAAGGCAGCGGCGAGGCGCCCACGTCCGCGCTCTTGACCGGGTTCTTGTCCCCGCCGACCATGGTGACGAGCGCTGAACTGTTGTCGATCATCATGCCGATCTTGCCCTGCGAGAACTTCGTGCGGAACGTTGAAGCGTCGTCACCCGTGTCCATGGCGCCGCTGTCATACATCGACTTGTAGGCGGTTACCGCCTGAATGTTTTCGGGTGCGTCGATCGTCAACTTCCCGTCTTTGGACCACTGCCCACCGAAACCGTCGGGCCAGTTGGAGAAGTCGACCCACCACGGCACCTCCTCTGCCATTTTGTTGCGGACCGCGAAGCCGGGCACTCCGGTTTTGGCTTTGATGGCCTTGGCGTCGGCGAGCAACGAGTTGAAGTCCGTGGGGGGCTGTACACCGGCCTTGTTGAGCAGCGTCTTGTTCCAGAACAGCGCGTAATTGACCGTCTCCCACGTGTAGGCCAACTGCTTGCCCTGGTACTTGCCGAAGTCGTTGGTGGCATTGAGCGTTTGCTTCAGGTTGGCGGGAAGGGCGTCATCGACCGGCTCCAGCAGGCCGGACTTGGCTACCTTGGCGAAGAATGTGTCCGGGATGATGATCAGGTCGGGTCCGCCGTGAGCGCCCAGTTGCGTTGAGATTGTCTTCTCATAGTCCGCGCGGGCCACCGACTCCTTCTTCATCGTGGCCTTGGGGTTGACCTTCGAATACCCCGCGATGACCGACCAGAGCAAGTCCCCGCGGTTGGGCTCGAGCCACTGCCAGTTTGACACGGTCAGCACGCCCCCGTCCGAGGCTTTCGGTGCTGCGCCAGAACTGGTCGTGCTGCCACCTGAGCAAGCGGTGGCGGTGAGCAGCACGGCACCGAGGCTTGCCGTGATGTAGGTCATGCGTCGTGCCATGTTGACCTCCTGGGCCGAAAACCACCCTGTTGCATATGTCGCAACGCCTGATGCACTGCGATAGGAATTTATAACAGGGGGCTGGACGGACAGTCAAGAGTTCGAGGAGGTTCAGTTTCTCGGGCGCCGGAGGGAGCGCCCGGGCAAGGCCTGCGTCCGCACGCCATCTCGCACAGTGAACTCACCCGCGACGAGGACGTGTTGAACGCCGGAAGCGGTGCGACGGGGGTCGTCGTACGTAGCGTTGTCACGAATGGTTGCCGAATCAAAACAGACGAGGTCAGCAACGGCCCCCTCCGCGACGACACCCCGGTCGGTCGTCCCAATCCGCCGAGCGGGGGTGGATGTCATGTGCCGAACCGCTTCCTCGAGGGACAGGACTCCCTCATCCCGGACGTAGTGGGCGAGGACCCGGGCGAAAGATCCCCACCCCCGCGGATGAGGGTGAGAACCGACGAGGAGACCGTCGCTTCCGACCGTGTGCTGAGGGTCGCCCAGGATGGTGCGGACGTTTTCCTCATTGCCTACCTCGACGATGCAGCTACTGCCCAGTCGGTCCATCACGAGCAGGTCCAAGTACAGCTGTGCCGCTGGCACCCCTTCGGCGGCGGCCGACTCCGCGACCGAACGGCCGACGTGGCGCTCGAGCCTGGCATCCCGCACCCCGCTGAGCACAATGGTGGACCAATCCACCGGGATGCCGTGGTGACCGTCGGAGCCGACGACCTCCATCTCGTGCACTATCCGCTCGCGCGCCCGCGGCTGGCTCAACCGGTCGAGTAGGACTCCCGGCCCGCCCTCGTGTGCCCATCCAGGCAGCAAGGCGTGTAGGTACGTCGCGCCCGCCAGGTACGGGTAGCTGTCCAGCGTCACATCCAGGCCCCGGCCGCGCGCGGCCTCGACTGCGGCCAACACCTCGCCGGCACGGCCGCGGTTTCGCGGGAAGTTCACGTGGCAGTGCGCGAGGTGAAGGGGAATCCTCGCTCGCTCAGCCACCGTCAGGCACTCGCGGTACGACTCCACGACGGAGGACCCGTAGTTGCGGTGGTGCGGGCAATAATAGCCGCCGTGCTGTGCCACGACCTCGCATAACGCCACCAGTTCGTCGTCGTTCGCGTAGGACGCAGGCGTGTACGTGAGGCCAGTGGACAGGCCGACAGCGCCATCGCGCATGCCCTGAGCTACCAATTCCTGCATGGCGGCGAGTTCGTCAGCGGTGGCCGGCCGAGCGGCGTTGCCCATGACAACCAGGCGCACCGTGCCATGCGGAACAAGGTAGGCCACGTTGACGGCGGCTCCGGCGTCCACCCGGTCGAGGTAGCCGGCCACCGTCGTCCAGTTCATGTCCAGGGACGAGCCCTCACCGTTCCACCCGCTCAGTTGAACGCGTAGCTCCTCCAACACCTGCGGTGTAGCTGGGGCATAACTCAATCCATCCTGCCCGAGTACCTCCGTGGTCACGCCCTGCAGCACCTTCGCCTCGTGGGCCGGGTCCTCGAGCACGGCGAGGTCCGAGTGCGCATGCATGTCGATGAAACCGGGGGCAACCACCAAGCCTGACACGTCCACGACGGTCCCGGTCTCCTCGCGGGAGCCGCCCGGAGGCAGCAGTGCAGAGACCCGACCGCCCCGGACGACGACGTCGCCTCTGCGAGCGGGACTGCCGGTTCCGTCGACGATGATACCGCCGCGCAAGACGAGGTCGGCCATGGAGTTCTTCTTTCCACGAGAACGTTTGCATATGTCACAATGATTGACGCAGCATACGCCGCGGACTAGATTGCTCGCGAGCCGCTCGCGCGGAAGATCTTTCGGTCGAGAGGGGTTGTAGTGTCACAGACCGTCGAAAGGGCCATCTCGATCGTCGAGCAGCTGGCTCGTCGGCCGGCAACGCTGACCGACGTCACAACTGAGTTGGGCGTGCACAAGTCGACAGCACTGCGCCTGCTGCAGACGCTCGAGCGCGCTGGCTTCGCGCGGCACCAGGAAGATGGGCGCTACACCATTGGCGTGGGTCTGATCAGCATCGCGTATGCAGCGGTGGAGTCCTTCGACTTGCGTGAGATCGCGCGCCCACACCTGACGCCGCTCAACCGGAAATACGGGCACACCATACATCTAGCGTCCTTAGTCGACGACGCCATTGTGTACATCGACAAATACGAGGGCCGCTCATCAGTGCGCATGTATTCGCAGGTGGGCAAGACCGTTAACTTTCACTCTTCAGGCGTGGGCAAAGTCATTCTCGCCAACATCGATCCGGCGCTGCGCGACAGCATCATCTCGAGGCTCACCCTCACGCGATTCACCCCAAACACAATCACCAGCGAGGAGGGGTTGCGCGCCGAACTCGAGGCCATCCGCGAGCGCGGCTACGGCTACGACTTGGGCGAGTTCGAGGATTTCGTGATCTGCATCGCGGCGCCCATACGTTCGGCCGATGGCACCGCGCGATCGGCGATCTCGATCTCGGTCGCCAAGATGATGGTCCCCCTGGACGAGCTGAAGCAGTTGATACCCGACCTAGTGAAGACCGCGGCGGCAATCTCCCGAGATTATGGATGGAGCGGCGCGTGATTTCGATCGTTGAATTGCTAGAGGGGCAGCGGATCATGGTGATACTTCGCGGATTCTCACCAGGGCACACCGTCGATTTGGCCGAGCGGGCCTGGGGGCTAGGCATCAAGCTCGTCGAGGTGCCCGTGCAGTCGGAGGACGGGTTCGCGGCCCTTTGCGCAGTCGTCAAAGCGGGCCGGCGGTCCGGCTTCCCGGTCGGCGCAGGCACAGTGATCACACCAGGCCAGATGCAACGGGTGGCAGAGTCGGGCGCTACCTTCGCGGTTTCGCCGGGCCTTGACCTGGCGCTGGTGGTCTCCGCGCGCGAGTGCGGCCTTGCGTACCTGCCCGGTGTCAGCACGCCGAGCGAGATTCAGGCCGCTACGGTCGCAGGGTTGACGCACTTGAAAGCCTTCCCTGCCAGCGTTCTCGGGCCGAGCTGGTTTCGCGCCATGCGGGCGCCTTTCCCCCAGGTGACCTTTGTGGCCACAGGTGGGATCGATGCGGGCAACGCGGCGGCCTATCTGGACGCGGGCGCAGCCGTGGTCGCCATCGGCTCGGCGTTGGAGGACGAGGAGCAGTTGCCGCTGCTCGCCCAGATCGTGGGACGCACATGAACGACAACTTGCCCGGCGGGATGTACGCACGCCTGGGCGTAAGGCCCGTGGTCAACGCCGCAGCAACGCTGACGGCGGTCGGGGGCTCGCTGATGTCGCCAGAGGTGTTAGAGGCGATGGCCCAAGCCGCCAGCACCCACGTGGACATGTACGAGCTGCACGCGGCCGCAGGCAGGCGCATCGCCGAACTCTCGCGCAACGACGCCGCCTACGTCACCTCGGGGTGTGCGGCGGCGATCGTGCTGGCCGTGCTGGGATGCATCACGCAGGGCGACCCCCGCAAGATCACGCTGATGCCTGACGGCGCAGGGCTGCCCACAGAGGTGGTGATGCACTGCTCGCATCGCATTCCGTACGACCCCGCCATCGCCCTCGCGGGCGCCAAGGTTGTGCAGGTCGGTAACGCGGTGCAGACCTTCGAATGGGAACTCGAGGCGGCGCTGACCGAGCGGACGGCCGCCGTCCTCTACGTCGCCGGGTCGCATCTCGGCACTGCGGCCCTCGACCTAGCGACGACGGTGCGGATCGCGCATGCGCGCGACGTCCCGGTCATCGTCGACGCCGCGGCCCAGCTGCCGCCATATACCAACCTCTGGGAGCTCACCAGGAAGCATGGCGCCGACCTTGCGCTCTTTAGCGGGGGCAAGGCGCTTCACGGACCTCAAGCGAGCGGGTTCATGGTCGGGCGCGCCGACCTCGTCGCCGCCGCGGCGGCCAACGGTTCGCCGCACCAACGCCTCGCCCGGGCGCTGAAGGCTGGTAAGGAGGAGATCGTCGGACTTCTGCGGGCCCTTGAGCTGTACCTCGACCGTGACCACGACGCCGATCGCGCGCGATGGGAGGGGGTCGTCGAGCAATGGGTCGCCGACCTCGACGGCGTCGAAGGGCTCCAGGCACGTCGCGTCTTCCCGAACGAGGCCGGTCAGCCCGTGCCTCGCGTGCGGGTCGAGGTCGACCCGTCGAGGCTGCATGCCACCGCCACAGATCTCGCCGACCAGCTCTGGGACGGGACGCCGCGCGTGATGGTGTTGCGCGACGGAACCGACGCCTTCTACCTCACCCCGGACACACTGACCGAGGAGCAAGAGCACATCGTCGTAGAGCGCATCGTGGCAACCGCACGAGGAATGGCCCCTCGCCCAGCGGAGGCGGTGGACACATGATCATCACCGCAGTCGAGACCTTCGCCGTTGCGCCGCGCTGGCTCTTCCTGAAGGTGTCAACTGACGAAGGAATCGTCGGATGGGGCGAGGCGACCCTCGAGGGTCGGGTTGAGGTAGTGCGCGCTGCGGTGCACGTGCTTGAGGACCTGTACGTGGGCACCGATCCGTTGCTCATCGAGGACCACTGGCAGGTCGCCTGGAAGTCGAGTTTCTACCGAGGCGGGCCGGTGCTGGCCACGGCGGTGTCCGCGTACGACCATGCCTTGTGGGACATCGCCGGCAAACACCGGAACGCGCCGGTGCACGAATTGCTCGGTGGCCCGGTACGTGATCGCGTGCGTGTCTACTCGTGGATCGGTGGCGACGTCCCGGCCGAGGTTGCTGAGCAAGCGGCAGCCACGCGCGAGGCGGGGTTCACCGCCATCAAGATGAACGCCTCGGGGCGACTAACCGGGCTGGATACGTCTGCGTCCGTCGACCGCATCGTGGCCTTGGCTGAGGCTGCTCGCGCCGCTATGGGGCCGGACGGGGACTTCGCGATGGACTTCCATGGCCGGTTCACCACACCGATGGCCCGGCGTGTGATCCACGAGCTGGAACCGTTGCGGCCCATGTTCGTCGAGGAGCCAGTCCTCCCTGAGTACGGGCACCGGCTGCGGGACGTCGTCGAGTCGACCACGGTCCCAATTGCCTGCGGCGAGCGGCTCTTTAGCCGTAGTGACTTCTTGCCCGCGCTGCAGAGCGGGATTGCCGTCGCCCAACCAGATCTGGCGCACTGCGGCGGGATCTCCGAGGGCCGGCGGATCGCAAGCCTCGCCGAGACCTTCGACGTCCTCGTTGCGCCGCACTGTCCGCTGGGTCCGATCGCACTGGCCGCGTCTCTGCAGGTCGCCTTCACAACCCCAAACCTGCTGATCCACGAACAGAGCCTCGGTATCCACTACAACACGACGGCTGACCTGCTTGACTACCTGGTCGACCCCAGCGTCTTTCGCTTCGTTGACGGCTACTGCCTGCGGCCGACGAGCCCTGGGCTGGGGATCGAAGTCGATGAGGCCGCCGTCCGCCGGGCCGATGAGGTCGGACACCAGTGGCGAGGACCGGTTTGGCGCCAGGACGATGGGGCGTTCGCCGAGTGGTGAGTGACAGGATCGAGTGCTCCTACGACTTGGGGATCCTCGGCGGCACCCTTCTGGACCCGGCACAGCAGGTGCACGGCCAGTACGACGTCGCGATTGCATCCGGTCGGGTCGCTGCCGTGGAGCCGGCAATCGACCCCCGGCTATGCAAGGTCGTGATCGATGCGACAGGGCGGCTCGTGGTGCCGGGTCTGATCGATGCGCACGTGCACGTGTTCGAGGGCGTCTCTCACTACGGCATCAACGCCGATGCCACATGCCTCGCGCGCGGAGCGACAACGGTTGTTGATGCAGGATCTGCGGGGGCGGACACCTTCGACGGCTTCCGACGGTATGTGATCGAAGCCAGCACCACGCGGATCCTCGCACACGTCAACATTTCCACAATGGGGATGCTTTCGCGGAAGATCGGTGAGCTCGAGGACATCCGTTGGGCGGACGTCCCCAGAGCCCTAGAAGCCATCGAGAAACACCGTGACGTCGTCCTCGGCGTCAAGGTACGGCTGACCAAGAATGAGCTCGTCAGCCGCGACGCCGGGCTGCGGCCGCTGTACCTCGCACGCCAGGCCGCTGACATCGCCGGCGTGGCCCTGATGGTGCACCCGCAGCGAGCGTGGGCGACGTCCCTTGACCAGATTCTCGACGTGCTTGGCGACGGAGACATCCTGACGCACACGTATCACGGCTTGGAGCACGGCATCCTGGATGATGCTGGCCGCGTGCGTGCGTCAGTCCGCGCGGCTCGCGACCGAGGCGTTGCATTCGATGTCGGCCACGGCGAAGGATCTTTCGACTGGAACGTCTGCGAACGCGCGCTCCAGCAGGACTTCCCACCGACCACCATCTCGTCCGACCTGCACAAGTACAACCTTGGCGGACCCGTGCATGACCTGGTTACCACCATGTCGAAGTTCTTGCTCCTCGGCCTGTCGCTCGAGAATGTGATCCGGATGGTGACCGCCGATCCTGCGAACCTTATCGGCCGCTCAGACCACTTGGGCACTCTTAAGCTCGGGGCAGCCGGCGACGCCGTCGTATTGGACGTACAGGACGGTCGATTCGAGTTCGCGGACTCCGGCGGCATCGTCCGCTATGGGACCCAGCGTCTGGTGCCTACCCGCGTCGTGAAGGCCGGAGTCGTCCACTGAGTCAGATTCCCGAAAGTGACACGAGCGTTTCCCTACCGAAACGGATACCCCATGGATGTCTTGTCAGTCCTGAGCGCCGCACGTCTGGTTCCGGTAGTGGTGCTCGACGACGCCGCAGACGCCAACGCCCTTGCTGGTGCCCTGGTCGCTGGTGGGCTGCCGGTCGCGGAGGTGACCTTCCGCACGGCCGCCGCCCAGGAGTCGATCCGTGCGATGTCGGCCCGAGGCGACATCCTCGTCGG
>PKWT01000183.1:0-529 GCA_003132125.1 Micrococcales bacterium
GCGCTGTGACCGTTTGGCTCGAACTTCCTAGGGTGCGAAACCGGTTTGCGTGCTAACCTGATAACTGGTTGCAGTTGCAGTTCCTCGCAGATCGAAGAAGTGCCCGCTCACCAGCGGGCTCTTTTTATTAACAGCGGGCATGTCCCGTTAGTTGTGGGGGTGTCGCGGCGGCTTGGAGCCCACGAAGTGTGGACTCTATTGGATATCAAAGAAAGAGTTATTCCTCATGGTTCAAGGCACAGTTAAGTGGTTCAACGCTGAAAAGGGCTTCGGCTTCATCGCCCAGGATGGCGGCGGACCTGACGTGTTCGTTCACTACTCCGCGATCGAGACGAGCGGCTACCGTTCGCTCGAAGAGGCACAGCGCGTGGAGTTCGAGGTCACCCAGGGTCCCAAGGGTCCCCAGGCTGAGAAAGTTCAAGCCCTCTGATTTGAGAGACACTCTCATCTCACAGCAGTAACTGCGACACACAGTCGTCTTCGCACAAGGCCCCCCGGCTTCGGCCGGGGGGCCTTGTGGTGCCCAGCT
>PKWT01000183.1:572-2650 GCA_003132125.1 Micrococcales bacterium
CCCTGCCAGCCGACGAACCAGGCGTGGGTCGCCGGGGGGTTGGCAGATCCGTATTCAGCCGTTCCTGTCTTGCCGTACACCGGACCGCCGATCACAGATTTCATGACGCCGCTTGCGGTGCCGTTGGTGACCACGAGACGCATGAGGCTCTGGAGCTGACCGATGGCCTTGGCGTCCAACGGTTTTGGGGTCCGATCGGCTCCGGCCACTGCCGGAGCGCTGATCAGCGCAGGTTCGATGTAGCTTCCGCGCGCGACCGAGGCGACCATGACCGCCAGGGATGCCGGCGAGACCGAGGTCTTGGCCTGGCCGAACGCTGTCGCGGCCCTTTCCGTCCTGGAAGTGGCTACGGGAACCGAGCCGTCGAACGTCCCCGCGATCCCCAGGTGCTTGTCCCAGCCCGCGCCGACGCCCAGTGCGACCGCGGCATCGTGCACGTCGGCGTCCCCCATGGTGGCGGCGAGCCCCACGAATGCGGTGTTGCAGGAATGGGCAAAGTCCACGGAGAACGGCACCAGCCCCAAGGCCTCGTGCTCGTAGTTCCGCATCGTGAGTCCGTCGACCACCACTGTCGGGGGACAAAGCACCGGCTTGGACGGTGACAGCCCCTTGGTCAGCAACGAGTATGTCGTGGCGACCTTGAGCGTGGACCCCGGCGCGTACGAGCTCAACAACGCGCGGTTCATGCCGTAGGAGGGCGAGTTGGCGACGGCGAGCAGATCCCCGGTGGCGACGTCAACGGCCACGAGCGCTGAGGGGACTGTGCCGCTGGCGGCCAGGGCCGCCTCGGCGGCGGACTGTGTCTTGGCATCCAGCGTCAGGGTCATCGGGGCGCCATCGACTGCCACCTTTTCGAACAACGGCACATCCGGCTTGTCGCTCGCGGTCACCCGTACGCCGGGCGTGCCGCCGAGCGCAGCGTCGTACTGCCCTTGCAGCCCACTCAGACCGGCGTAGTCGCCGGCCACATACCGGCCCTTGCCGTTCTTGATGGTCTCGGCGGTTGCCGGACGGTAGGAGCCCAGCAACGGCCGGGCGAAGGTGGAGGAGGGCGCCAACGGCTGCTCCCGTGGCGGGTAGATGACACCGATCAGCTCATCGAGCTGGGCCCTGCGGGCCTGGAAGTCGGCCTCGCGATATGCCACGACGGGGATGGGCGCTTTTGAGCCGGAGGCCTTGGCCGCGTTGAGCTTGGCGACCAGGAATCCGGTAGGTTCGTTGACGAGCTTCTCCAGCTTCGCGATCGTCTGGGCGGAGGCTCGGGCCGGGTCGATCGCGACGTCATAGACCTTCCCGACCGCCAGGATCGGTGAGCCGTCGCGGCCCAGGACCTCGCCGCGCTTGCCCCAGGTCCGTGCGGCGACCAGTTTTGCCTTGGCGTCCACGTCTGGGGCCCACATCGTGGCTCCGTCCCTGGCCACGACATCCCAGAGCTCGACATCGTTGCGCTGCAACGAGATTGGCATGGTGTAGGCCCAGGTTGAGCCCTCGGCCACGGTCCAGGCGACAGAGAGCTTTCCCGTGGCCTTGTCGCCGTCGCGGGTGAGGGACGTGACGGTGACCTTGACCGGTCCGCCCCCAAGCCCCGCGGTCGTGGTCTTGAAGCTCGCCGCGACCTGGCCCGCGGTTCGGCCGGCATACCCCATCTTGAGGACGTCGCGCTGGGACCACCCCGCAGCGAACCGGTCAGCTGCTGTGCGGGCGTCCTTGTCGAGGCGTATCTGCTGACCGTGCCGGACGAAGGCGAACCCTCCCACGGCGGCGCCAACCACGATGACCCCGGTCACGACGGAGGCGATGATGATGCGTCTGCTCATGGCGACCATCCAACCGCACGGCCCGTGACGGGCACGCTCGGGCCGGAGGGCCCCTGTTGTCTGCCCATCGGAATGGGCTCGTGCCGTTGGCCCGCAGGGCTCCCGCTCGAACCGGATGCGTGGCAGAGTCGGGCCATGAAGAGCACCATGCAAGAGTCGCCGTTGCTGATTTCGCGGATCCTCCAGTCCGGCACGCTCTTGCATGCCGGCCAGGAAGTCGTGACCTGGACCGCGGACGGGCCTCGGCGGACGTCATACGCG
>PKWT01000183.1:2672-3190 GCA_003132125.1 Micrococcales bacterium
GTCCTCCAGGCGCTGAACATCCGGCTCTTCCCCGAGCAGATCATCTACGTCACCAACCACGCCGGGGGCCGGGTCATCATCCTGGACAACAGCCTGGCCGCGCCGTTCAGCAAGCTGCTGCCGCACCTGTTGACACTGCGCCACGTCATTGTCAACGGCCCGATCCCCGATGAGGTCCGCGCGGCGCTCGAGGCTGCCCCACAGATCGAGGGCGTCCACGACTGGGAGACCCTGCTCGCCGCCCAGCCCACGACCTTCGACTGGCCGGTTCTGGACGAGAGCGACGCATCCTCGATGTGTTACACCTCGGGCACGACCGGCAACCCCAAGGGCGTCGTGTACTCCCACCGCTCCAACTACCTGCACACCATGCAGGTGTCGATGAGTCTTGGTTTCAAGCAAGGCGATCGGCTGCTGGCAGTGGTTCCGATGTTCCACGCCAACGCCTGGGGTATTCCGTACGCCGCGCTCATGGTGGGGGCGTCACTGATCATGCCCGACCGGTTCCTGCAGGCCGA
>PKWT01000372.1:0-9856 GCA_003132125.1 Micrococcales bacterium
TCGGCATTCATGGGTCTGATCCTCGGCCCGACCGGCGCCATCCAGAGCTGGCTCGAGCCGGTCGTCGGTGTTCACGTCGAGGGCGAGAGCCCGGTGATCGCCGTACCCGTGCTGACGACCCTGACGCTGCTGGTCGTTGCCGCAGGGCTGGGCCTCGCCTGGATGCGTTACTGGCGCGAAGAGGTTCCTGTGGTTGCGCCGGTGGGCTCGCTGCCGACGCGGGCTGCGCGCCAGGACCTCTTTCAGGACGCCGTCAACGAGGCCGTGCTGATGCGACCGGGTCTGCACCTGACCCGTTCGCTGGTGTTCTTCGACAACAAGGGTGTTGACGGGGCGGTCGGCTCGGTGGCCGCTCTCATCGGTGGCTCGTCGTCGCGCCTTCGCCGAGTCCAGAACGGCTTCGTGCGTTCGTATGCCTTGACGATGCTCTTTGGCGTCGTCGTGATCCTCGGTGCCGTGTGGGTGGTGCAGTGATGTCCAGTTTTCCGTGGCTGACCACGATCGGCCTGATCCCGCTGGTGGGTGCGCTCGTCGTTGCCTTCCTGCCCGCGAGCCTGGCCGACCGGGCCAAGCAGATCGCGCTCGGGTTCTCCATCGTCGCGCTCCTGTTCACGGTCGCCGCGGCACTGCAGTTCAAGCTGGGCTCGAACCTCCAGTTCCAGTTCCAGGAGCAGCATTCCTGGATCGGGCAGTTCGGCGTGAGCTACGCCTTGGGCGTGGACGGTATCGCGCTCGTCCTGATCGTGATGGCTGCGATCCTCGTGCCTGTCTGCGTCCTCGCCGCGTGGAATGACGTCCCCGAGATCGGTAAACGCCAACAGACCTACTTCGCGCTGATGCTGGTCCTCGAGACCTTCATGATCGGTGTCTTCTCGGCCACCGACGTGTTCTTGTTCTACGTCTTCTTCGAGGCGATGCTCATCCCCGTCTACTTCCTGATCGGCTCCTTCGGCGGTTCCCGCCGGCAGTATGCCGCGGTGAAGTTCTTGCTGTTCTCCCTGCTCGGCGGGCTGGTCATGCTGGTGGCTGTCATCGCGCTCTACCACTACGGTCCCGGCGGCACCGATGGCTTCCTGGTCCAGAAGCTGACGGGCCTCAAGCTCGACCAGACTCCTGGTCGCCTGATGTTCCTCGGGTTCTTCTTTGCCTTCGCCATCAAGGCGCCGATGTGGCCCGTCCACACCTGGCTGCCGGATGCGGCCACAGAGGCTCGCCCCGCCACGGCGGTACTGCTGGTCGGTGTCCTGGACAAGGTCGGCACCTACGGGATGATCCGCTTCTGCCTGCAGCTGTTCCCCGAGGCCAGCAAGTGGGCCACTCCCGCGATCATCGTGCTGGCCGTCATCTCGGTGATCTATGGCGCCCTGCTGGCGATCGGCCAGACGGACATCATGCGCCTGATCGCCTACACCTCGGTCAGCCACTTCGGGTTCATCGTGCTGGGCATCTTCGCCATGACGTCGGCCGGCACCGCCGGCTCGGCGCTCTACATGGTCAACCACGGTTTCACCACTGCTGCGTTGTTCCTCGTCGCGGGGATGCTCATCCACCGTCGCGGTAGCAAGCGGATCCCCGACTACGGGGGTTGGCAACGGGTGACTCCTGTACTCGCCGGCGTCTTCCTCATCTCCGGTCTGTCGGGTCTGGCGCTGCCGGGCATGAACTCCTTCATCTCCGAGTTCCTCGTCCTGTTGGGGACCTTCCAGCGCTACCGTGTTGCCGCAGTGATCGCGGCCTTGGGCATCATCCTGGCCTCGCTCTACATCCTGCTCATGTACCAGCGGATGATGACCGGGCCCAAGCCCGACGCTGCCGCCGGCACACCGGATCTTTCCCACCGGGAGAAGTGGGTCGTTGCCCCGTTGATCGCGGCGTTCATCGTCCTGGGCTTCTACCCCAAGCCGGCGCTCGACGTCATCAACCCCGCCGTCGCCAGGACGCTTCAATACGTCGGCGTCACCGACCCGGTAGCAACGCACCCCGCGGCTGCTGAAGGAGCTGTCAAGTGATCGCCTCCCTGTCCGGGCTGACGACGGCGTTCGTCGCCACGACCATCGACTACGGCGCCATCATGCCGATGCTGATCATCTTCGCCACGGCGATGATCGGGGTGCTGGTTGAGGCCTTTGCGCCCCGCTCGCAGCGGTACGTCGTCCAGGTGAGCGTGGCACTCCTTGGTCTGCTCGGCGCGCTGGGGGCGGTTATCGTCGGCCTTGACCATCAGGGCAGCACGCTGGCCGGAGCTGTTGTCATGGATGGCCCCGCTCTGTTCCTGCAGGGCACCATCGTGGTGTTGGCGGCCCTCAGCATCCTGGCCATGGCCGAGCGCTTCGACGGTGTGGGCGCCGACGCGTTCACCGCTCAGGGTGCAGCGACCCCGGGCTCGGCGCAGGAGGCGGCCGCCGTTCGCGCGGGTGCCACCACGACCGAGGTCTTTCCGCTGACCATGCTCGCGGTCGGGGGCATGATGTTGTTCCCCGCGGCAGGCGACCTGTTGACGATGTTCGTGGCGCTGGAGGTTCTCTCCTTGCCGCTGTACATCCTCTCAGGGCTTGCTCGTCGTCGGCGCCTGCTCTCCCAGGAGGCGTCGTTGAAGTACTTCCTGCTTGGTGCTTTCTCGTCCGCGTTCTTCCTGTTCGGCTCGGCGCTGTTGTACGGCTACTCCGGCTCGTTGGATCTGAGCGTCATCGCGCAAGCCATCAGCACGCGGTCCGGCATGGACGGACTGCTGGTCCCGGGTGTGCTGCTCGTTCTTGTCGGTCTGCTCTTCAAGATCGGCGCGGTGCCATTCCACTCGTGGACGCCCGACGTCTACCAGGGCGCGCCCACCCCGGTCACGGGCTTCATGGCCGCTTGCACCAAGGTCGCGGCATTTGGTGCGATCCTGCGATTCATCTACGTCGGTGTCGCGGGCAGCCGCTGGGACTGGACGGCAGGGCTGTGGGCGGTCGCCATCCTGACCATGGTCATCGGCGCGGTTCTGGCGATCACCCAGACCGACATCAAACGACTGCTGGCCTACTCGTCCATCGCGCACGCCGGGTTCGTCCTCACGGGCGTGCTCGCCTTCGACAAGGTGGGCATCTCGTCGGTGCTGTTCTACCTGGTGGCCTACGGCTTCAGTACCATCGCAGCCTTCGCCATCGTGTCGATGGTCCGTGATGACGGCTCGGAGGCTACGCACCTGTCTCAGTGGGCCGGTTTGGGCAAGAACCACCCCGTTGTCGCGGGTGCCTTTGCCTTCCTGCTGCTGGCGTTCGCCGGTATCCCGCTGACCTCTGGCTTCACGGCCAAGTTCGCGGTGTTCTCCGCCGCGGTCGCTCATGGTGCGACGGTGCTCGCGGTCGTCGGTGTGCTGTCCAGCGCCATTGCAGCGTTCGTCTACGTCCGGATCATCGTGCTCATGTACTTCTCCGAGCCGGCTGGCGAATCGGTCCATGCAGTCTCGCCCTCCATCGCCACCACGCTGGCCGTCTCGATCGGTGTCCTCATGACGCTGATACTCGGTGTTGCCCCCTCTCCGCTGCTGGACCTCGCGGCCCGTTCGTCTCTGTTCCTGCGATGACGTCGTTCCTGCGATGACTCCCGCGTCACCAACGCTGGCGCTGCCCAGCGCCTCGCCGGAGCTGGCCGCGCGGTTGCAGGCCGGGCTGGCGGCTGTGGACGAGCTCATGCGAGCGGTTGTCGACCACGAGGACCCGTTCATCGCGGGGGCGTCGGCGCATCTGGTCGAGGCTGGAGGCAAGCGTTTTCGGCCGATGCTCACCCTGCTCGCGGCGGAGGTCGGCGACGGGATCAACGATGACGTCGTCGCCGCGGCGGCCGGCGTCGAGCTGACCCACCTCGCCTCGCTGTACCACGATGACGTGATGGACGAGGCCGACCTGCGCCGCGGTGTGGTCAGCGTCAATGCAGCCTACGGAAACTCCAACGCGATCCTGGTTGGCGACCTGCTCTTCGGCAAGGCATCCGAGCTTGTCGCAGGGCTGGGCGCTGAGGCTGTCCGAATCCAGGCACAGACGTTCGTCCGCCTGTGCTCAGGTCAGATCCGCGACGCGCGACCGGTGCCCGAGGGCGTCGACCCGATCGACTACTACCTGGGCGTCCTTGCCGACAAGACCGGTGTGCTCATCGCGACGGCTGCGCGCTACGGCGCGATGTTCAGCGGCTGCCCACCCGAGACCATCGATGTCATGCGTCGCTACGGCGAGCGGCTCGGCATCGCCTTCCAGCTCGCCGATGACCTGCTCGACGTCACCTCGGTGCCTGGTGAGTCCGGCAAGACGCCCGGCACGGACCTGCGTGAAGGCGTGGCCACACTGCCGACCCTGTTGGTACGCCAGTCGGTGGATCCTGACGATGACCGACTCAAGGAGCTGCTCGGCTCCCGCTTCGATCTGCGTGACGACGTGCTGCATGCCGAGGCCCTAGGGCTGCTGCGAGCCCACCCGGCGATGGGCCAGGCGCGTGAACGAACGAACGACGTGGCCCGAGAGGCGCAGGAGCTTCTGGCGCCCCTCGCCGTCGGGCTCCCGGCGGGTTCATCCGCTGGCGACGCCATCACGGCCCTGTCGGCCCTGGTCGAGAGCGTCGTCAACCGCGCNNCTCAGACGGCTGCGCCCTCGGCTGCGTCGGCCATCCGGCGGCGGGTACGAACTGACCGGATCGAGTCGAGTGTCAACACCAGCAGAGCTATCCAGACGATGCCGAAGCCGATCCAGCGGCTGGTCTTCATGGACTCGCCCAGCAGCAGCACGCCGCAGAGCAGCTGCAGGACGGGCGTGATGAACTGCAGGAGGCCGATAGTCACGAGCGGCACCCGCCTGGCCGCCGCCGCGAAGAGCAGCAGCGGCACGGCAGTCACGACGCCGGCTGACGCCAGGAGCAGCGGATGGCTCGGAGAGCTGGCGGTGAAGGTCGTCTCACCCTGGGTGCTGAGCCACACGAGGATGACGAGCGCGATCGGGGCCAGCACCGCCGTCTCCGAGGTCAGGCTCTGGAAGGCGCCGAGCGAGGTGCCGAGCCGCTTCTTCATCAGCCCATAGAGAGCGAACGAGAACGCCAGGCTCAGAGCGATCCACGGCGGGCGTCCGAAGTCGATCGTGAGATAGACCCCGGCGGCCAGCCCGATCGCCATCGCCAGCCACTGAAGAGCGCGAAGCCGTTCGCGCAGGACGATCACGCCGATCGCCACGGTCACGATCGGGTTGAGGAAGTAGCCCAATGACGCCTCGGTCACATGGTGGGCCACCACGGCGCCCACGTAGATGACCCAGTTGACACCGATCAGCAGCCCGGCGAGCGTGACGGCCCCCAGCATCCGGGGGTTGCCGAACACCGACCGGCTCCACGCGAACTCGCGCCGGACCGCAAGAACCGCCGCGCAGAAGAGCAGGGTCCACAGGATGCGGTGGGCCAAGATCTCCCACGCGCCGGCCGGTGCGAGCAGGTGGAAATACAGGGGGAATGCGCCCCATATCGCATAAGCTCCAGCGCCGTATGCCGTGCCGCGTCGTGCGTCCTGCCCGTCGCTGGCGTCCTGCCCGCCGCTGGTGGAGAGCTCGGTCAATCGGCGACTGTCCACGTGTCGTTGCCCATCAGAAGAGCCCCAAGGTCGGCGTCGGTTGCGCTGCCACCGGCGGCGTTGACGACGTCGTCGATCTGGGCGTGCACGAGGTCTTCGTAGGTCGGACGTGAGACGTTACGGAAGATGCCCATCGGGATGTGGGCCATGGTCGGGTCGTCGAGCCGGGAGAGCTGGAACGCCGTGGACGGGTCGTCAGCGCCGGCGTCGTGAACAACGACCCGCGACATGTCAGCGCCCTCGGCCTCAACAACCGTCAGCTCGCCGGAGTCGCCGCGCGCCACAAGCTTGTCGGCACCCACGCGCACCGGCTGGCCGTCCTCGAGGTGGACGACCCGTGCTTCGGCTTCGTCGCGGTCCTTGAGCAGCTCGTAGGCGCCATCGTTGAAGATGGGGCAGTTCTGATAGATCTCGACCAGCGCCGTGCCACGGTGTTCGGCGGCTGCGCGAAGCACCGAGGTGAGGTGCTTGCGGTCCGTGTCCATGGTTCGTGCCACGAACGTGGCCTCCGAGCCCAAGGCCAACGACACCGGGTTGAACGGCCTGTCGACCGAGCCGTACGGCGACGACTTGGTGATCTTGCCCAACTCCGAGGTGGGGGAGTACTGACCCTTGGTCAGGCCGTAGATCCTGTTGTTGAACAACAGGATCTTGAGGTTGACGTTGCGCCGCATGGCGTGGATCAGGTGGTTGCCGCCGATGGACAACGCGTCACCGTCGCCGGTGACGACCCACACCGACAGATCCTGTCGTGCCGTGGCCAGCCCGGTTGCGATGGCTGGAGCGCGGCCGTGGATCGAGTGCACTCCGTAGGTGTTCATGTAGAACGGGAAGCGCGAGGAGCATCCGATACCGGAGACGAAGACGATGTTTTCGCGCTTGAGTCCGAGCTCGGGCAGGAATCCCTGGACCGCTGCCAGGATCGAGTAGTCGCCACAGCCCGCGCACCAGCGGGGCTCCATGTCGCTGGCGAGCTCTTTCTTGTTCAGCGGCGGCGCGTCTTCGTGAAGATGAGGCACCCCAAAGGTGCCAGCACCCGGCATACCGAGGTCGATGGTGGTCATCGGATGGCTCCGCTCAGGTTGGCTGTGGCTTTGCTCAGGACGGCTGCGAGCTCGATCGAGGTGAAGGGCAACCCGCGGACCTGCGTGTAGGACTGCACGTCCACGAGGTACTTGGCTCGCAGCATGAGGGAGAGCTGGCCCAGGTTCATCTCGGGCACGATCACTTGCTCGTAACGAGCGAGCACCTCCCCGAGGTTGGGTGGGAAGGGGTTGAGATGGCGCAGATGGGCATGGGCGACGTTGATGCCGTCCTTGCGGGCCAGGCGGACGGCTTCCGCGATCGGGCCGTAGGTGGATCCCCAACCCAGGATCAGGACGCCCGCGTCGCCTGACGGATCGTCCACCACCAGGTCAGGGAGGCTCTTGGCGATGCCGTCGATCTTGGCCTGGCGCAGGCGCACCATCTTGTCGTGGTTGTCGGGGTCGTAGGAGAGGTTGCCGGTGATGTCGGCCTTCTCGATCCCGCCGATGACATGTTCCAGGCCCGAGGTGCCGGGGAGGGTCCACGGACGAGCCAGTGTCTCGGGGTCACGCAGGTAGGGGTGGAACACCGGTTCGCCGTTGGCATCAACGTCATTGGGCTCCGTGGTGAAGTCAATGTCGATCTGCCGAAGCTTGGCGACGTCAGGGATGAGCCACGGCTCGGAGCCGTTGGCGAGGTAGCCGTCGGAGAGCACGAACACCGGGGTCCGGTAGGTCGTGGCCATCTCGACTGCTTCGAAAGCAGCGTTGAAGCAGTCGCCCGGGGACTGCGGCGCGATGATCGCACAGGGGGACTCGCCGTTGCGGCCATACATGGCCTGCAGCAGGTCGGACTGCTCGGTCTTGGTCGGCAGGCCGGTGGATGGTCCGCCTCGCTGGACATCGACGACCACCAGAGGCAGCTCCAGCATGACCGCGAGGCCGATCGCCTCGGACTTGAGCGCAACACCGGGACCGGACGTGGCTGTGACGCCGAGGGCGCCTCCGTACGAGGCTCCGATCGCGGTGCCGACGCCGGCGATCTCGTCCTCGACCTGCATCGTGATGACGCCGAACCTCTTCAGCTTGGCAAGGACGTGGAGGATGTCCGTGGCCGGTGTGATCGGGTAGGCGCCCATGGCCAGCTGCAACCCACTGCGGTGCGCCGCAGCCACCAGGCCATAGGCGAGGGCCGTATTACCGACGATGTTGCGGTAGGCGCCGCCCTGCATCTTGGCAGGGGCGATCTCATACGTGACGGCAAAGTCCTCTGTGGTCTCGCCGTAGTTGAAGCCCGCGTTCAGGGCCGCGAGGTTGGCCTCGAGGATGTCGGGCTTGGACCCGAACTTGTTCTTCAGGAACTGCTCGGTGCCGGTTGTCGGGCGGGTGTACAGCCACGACAGGAGACCGAGAGCGAACATGTTCTTGGACCGCTCCTTGTCCTTGCGGGACAAGTCGAAGTCGGCGAGCGCGTCGACGGTGAGGGAGGTCAGTCGCAGCGGGTGCAGGTGGTAGCTCTCGAGGCTGCCGTCCTCGACCGGAGACACGTCGTAGCCGACCTTGGCCAGGTTGCGCTTGGTGAACTCGTCAGTGTTGACGATGATCGTTGCCCCACGGGGGAGATCGCCCAGGTTGGCCTTGAGCGCGGCCGGGTTCATCGCCACGAGCACGTCGGGTGCGTCGCCGGGGGTCAGGACGTGGTGGTCGGCGAAATGCAGCTGGAAGCTCGAGACACCGAGCAGGGTGCCCTGAGGGGCACGGATCTCGGCAGGGTAGTTGGGCAGGGTGGACAGGTCGTTGCCCAGCGCGGCGGTCTCGGAGGTGAAGCGGTCTCCGGTGAGCTGCATGCCGTCACCCGAGTCCCCAGCAAAACGAATTACGACGCTGTCAAGACTTTCAACTGGCTTGATACTCATTCCGTGCGTCCCCACCAGACTTCTCGATTTGTCCCCAGGACGTCCCTGTGGCGTTAAGACTCGATACATATTAGTCGCCGTCCGGATGGTGCTGTCTGGCAGGTCTGACCTGTACCTACCCCCGCACCTACCCCGATCCGGAACCGCTCGGGCCGCTGACTAGGCTGACCGGCGTGAATCCGTATCTCACCGTCGGTGGCGTCGTCATTGCTGGCGCACTCCTCTTTGTTGCCGCCATGGCGGCCCGTCGACTGGTCGCACCACAAGCGCCGACGGCCATGAAGCTCACGACCTACGAATGCGGTGTCGACCCCGTGGGGGAGGGCTGGGCGCAGACGAACGTGCGGTACTTCCTCTATGCGTTTCTCTACGTGATCTTCGCCGTCGACGCCGTCTACCTCTTCCCGTGGGCCACGGTGATCCGCAGCGCCGACCTCGGCATGGCTTCGCTGGCCGAGATGGGCATCTTCATCGGTGTGGTCCTGGTTGGCCTGGCCCATGCGGCGCGACGCGGCCTGATGAGGTGGCTCTGATGCCCGTCGATCTGCCCATGCCTCGCATCGGCGCGGTCAACGACGACGCGCCCCGCCCGATCAAGCTCGTCCTCAACTGGGGCCGGCGCTACAGCCTCTGGGTGTTCAACTTCGGACTGGCCTGCTGCGCCATCGAGTTCATCTCCGCGTCCATGGCGCGCCACGACTTCATGCGTCTGGGCGTCATCCCCTTCGCGCCGGGCCCACGGCAGGCAGACCTGATGATCGTCTCGGGCACGGTCACGGACAAGATGGCCCCGGCGATCCGCAGACTGTATGACCAGATGCCCGAGCCCAAGTACGTCATCTCGTTCGGGGCCTGCGCCAACAGCGGTGGCCCCTACTGGGACTCATACTGCGTGACCAAAGGCGTCGAACAGCTGATCCCGGTCGACGTCTATGTGCCGGGCTGCCCGCCGCGCCCGGAGGCCCTGCTTCAGGGCATCATCCGCCTGCAGGAGAAGATCGCCTCAGAAACGTTGTCCAACAAAGCAATTCGTGCAAAGTATGCAGGGTCGCGGCGCGCCGCCTCAGGCGAGGTGACGCGTCCTTTGCTGTCCAAGCCGGAAGTGACCGGTCGCGATACCGCTGGAGTGCCGTCATGAGTGAGACGCCCTGTCGCGAGGTACCCCTCCAGGAGTGGACCGCCGCGCTGACGGCTGCTCGCGGCGAGGGTTTTGACTTCTTTGACTGGCTGACCGCGGTCGATCAGACGGACGTGGAGGAAGCTCCCGGCTTCGACCTCGTCTGCCATCTGATGAACAGCTCAACCGGACGCGGCGCGCTGGCTCGTGTTCT
>PKWT01000372.1:9878-25308 GCA_003132125.1 Micrococcales bacterium
CCCCGTTGCGCAAGTCCTTTGTCCTGGCGTCACGCGCGAGCAAGGCATGGCCAGGCGCCAAGGAGCCGGGAGAGGGCGCCGGCGGTCATGACGGCGAGGCGGCGAGCGAGAAGCCTGGGCGCAAGAAGATCAACGCGCCGGGCGTGCCCGACACCACGTGGGGACCGCGATGAACCCCGTGCTTGAGGTGGTTCTGCGTTCCGTGAGTGTGTTGGCTGTGTTCCTGGTGCTGCCGTTGATCGTGGGCCAGACCGAGCACAAGGTGATGGCGCACATGCAGGGTCGGCTCGGCCCGATGTACGCCGGCGGCTTCCACGGCTGGGCCCAGCTGGTCGCCGATGCCGCCAAGTTCATCCAGAAGGAAGACATCACGCCGCGGGCGGCTGACCGCTGGGTGTTCAAGCTCGCACCTGCTGTCGCGCTCGTGCCGTATCTCGTGGCGCTTGCCGTGATACCGATCTCTCCGACGTTGGTCGGGGCGGACGTTGACGCCGGCGTGCTGTTCGTTCTGGCGGCCAGTGCGGTGGGCATCCTGGGGCTCTTGATGGGGGGGTGGGCGAGCGCCAACAAATACGCTTTGCTCGGTGGGATGCGCGCAGCGGCTCAGCTGCTCAGCTACGAGCTCCCGTTGGTGCTCTCAGTGGCATCTGTCGCTCTTGCGGCGGGGACGCTTTCGCTCAGCGGCATAGTCGACGCGTGGCATCCGTTGTGGTTGTTGTGGCAGCTCCCCGGCGCGATGGTCTTCTTCGTCGCGGCGGTCGCTGAGCTCCAGCGTGGGCCTTTCGACATGCCCATTGCCGACTCCGAGATCGTGATGGGGCCGTTCACCGAATACACCGGTCTGCGCTTCGCGTTCTTCCTGCTCTCCGAGTATGCCGGCATCGTCGTGATGTCCCTGCTGTTCACCGTTCTCTTCCTCGGCGGTTGGCACGGTGCGTTCTCCGACTCCCTCGGGCCGGTGTGGACGCTGGCCAAGAGCGCGGTCATCTCGGTGTTGATCATCTGGATGCGTGTTTCCTGGCCGCGCCTTCGTGAGGACCAGCTCCAGCGCCTTGCTTGGTTGGTTCTCGTCCCGGTCGCTCTCGTTCAGCTGGCCCTGACCGCAGTATGGGTGGTGTTGAGCTCACGATGACCGATCACGAGCATTCACAAGGAGAATCGCGCAAAGGCACCAAGTCGGGTGGACTACTGCCCGGTCTCGTCAAGGGGCTGATCACCACTGCCAGAACTCTTGGCAGGCCCACGCACACGACTGAGTATCCCGACGCGCAGCCTTACCTGCCCCCGCGCAGCCAGGGCGTCATCGCGCTGCTCGAGGAGAACTGCACCAGCTGCATGCTGTGTTCCAGGGAGTGCCCGGACTGGTGCATCTACATCGACTCCCACAAGGAGACGCTTCCGGCGACGACCGAGGGCGGGCGGGAGCGCCAGCGCAACGTGCTCGACCGGTTCGCCATCGACTTCTCTCTCTGTATGTACTGCGGCATCTGCGTCGACGTCTGTCCGTTCGACGCGCTGCACTGGAGCCCCGAGTTCGAGTACGCCGAGGTGGACATCAAGGACCTGTTGCACGAAAAGGAGCGGCTCGGGCAATGGATGCCCACGGTGCCGCCCCCGCCCGCGCTCGATCCGAGCTCGGCTGAACCCCAAGAGATCACGGCGGCTAACAAGCCTGCACGCACGGCTCCGGAGGCACGCTCATGACATCGCTGGACATCCTGTTCGGTGCTGTTGGACTGATCACCGCAGCGAGCGCGGTGCTCGCGGTCACCACGCAGCAGCTTGTCCACGCCGCCCTCTGGCTCGTCGTCGCGCTGGGCACCCTCGCCGGCTGCTATCTGATCCTTGGCGCAGAGCTGGTCGCCCTCGTCCAGCTCCTCGTCTACGTCGGCGCCGTGGTGGTGCTCGTCCTCTTCGCGCTCATGCTGACCCGAGCGCCCATGGGACGTAGTCCCGAGCACTCCTCCAGCGCGGTCCAACGGATCGCGGCCGCAGTCATCGCGGCCGGCACCACCTCGTTGCTCGCTGCAGTCCTGCTACCGGCCCTCGGCGGAGAGGTCCTGTCTGCCCGAACCGGTGACACCAAAGCGATTGCCACCCAGCTGTTCGGCGCGTGGGTGTGGCCATTCGAGCTGCTTTCCGTGTTGCTCCTCATGGCGTTGATCGCCGCGCTGGCCGTCTCCCGGATGCCCACAACGTCGCCGACATCGCCAGTGCCGGCCGAGACGGAGTCCACATGATCCATCTTTGGCTACCGCTCGCGCTCGTCTGTGTCCTTGCCGGGGCGGGGGCCTATGGCGTCATCGCCCGGCGCAACGCCGTCCTCGTGCTGATCGGCGTCGAGCTGATCCTCAACTCGGCCAACCTGCTGTTCGTCACGATGGGCTCGGTGCGGGGCGACGCCTTGCGCACGGGCCAGGTCCTGACGCTCTTCCTCATCACCATCGCCGCTGCCGAGATCGGAGTCGCGCTCGCCGTGATCCTGGCGTTGTTCCGCAAGCGTGGCCACATCGACCTAAGCGAGCCCGGCGCATGAGCGAACTAGTCCTCCAGGCGACCCGGATGGTCGTCCTGGCCCCCTTCGTGGCCTCGGTGCTTGGGCTGTTCGTCGCCCGCCGCCGTTTCGCCAGTGCGGTCATCGCGTCCACCGGTGCGGTCGTGACCCTGCTCGCCGGCTCCTACCTCCTGTATGCCGTGCACCATGACTCGTTGGCCGGCGAGGTCTCCACCATCGGAGCACTCCCGCTGGGTCAGCTGCGAATGCCGCTGCACCTGCTCGTGGACGAGCTCAGCGCCATCGTGGTCTTCGCAGTTGGCATCGTGGGACTCGCGATCCAGCTCTTCACCAAGTGGTACCTGCATGACGACGACCGCTATGGCGTCTTCACCGGCACTGTGTCGCTGTTCCTCGCGGGGATGTTGCTCGTGGTCCTGTCCGGTGACCTCGTGCTCACCCTCGTCGGCTGGGAGGTCATGGGTTGGTGCTCGTACCTGCTCATCGGCCACTACAGCCGCAAGGACTCCGCGTCCCGGGCGGCCACCAAGGCGTTCCTGGTGACCCGTTTCGCCGACCTGGCCTTCGTCATCGGCCTGATCATCCTGGCTTCCGGCGCAGGGACCACCAACATCCGCGACCTGATGGCCACCTGGTCCGGTCTGCCGGGGTCGACCCTGCTGACGGTCGCGTTGATCTGCCTGCTCTCCGGTATCGCCGGTAAGTCCGCGCAGTTCCCGTTCCACGACTGGTTGCCAGACGCGATGGAGGGCCCCACCCCGGCCTCGGCGCTCATCCACGCCGCGACGATGGTTGCCGCCGGCACCTTCGTCCTGGCCCGGCTGTTCCCCATCTTCGTCTTGTCGGATCCGGCCCGCCTGGTCCTCGCGGTGATCACCGCCGTGACGATGATCGGCGCTGCGATCCTTGCCTTCGGTCAGTCGGACCTCAAACGTCTGTTGGCCTACTCCACCATCAGCCAGATCTCGATCATGCTGTCGGCCCTTGCCGTCGCGCCGGTGACCGTCGGATCCGGTCCAGCGGTCTTGTATCTCTTGTCGCACGCGATGTTCAAGGCGTTGCTGTTCCTCGCGATCGGGTGGCTCAGCGTGCTCGTGGCAGGCACATCGGCGGTCGCCCTGGCCGGTGGGGTACGCCATCACAAGCAGCTCAGAGTGCCCCTCGGCATTGGCTTTCTGGCGCTTGCCGGAGTCCCGCCCCTGGCTGGTTTTGTCGCCAAGGAATACGTTCTGGGTGCCGCCCACGACAACATCTCCGAGCTCGGTTCTGCCGCCGGGTGGATCGTCATGGTCGCGGTGGGGATGAGCGTTGTGCTCACCGCTGCCTACTGCACCCGCGCCTGGCTGGTCCTCACCCACCTCAGCGCTGAGGAGGAGGTCACCCACGAGGCCGCGGTCAAGGAGGCAGTCGAGGTCGAGGACGTCAGCATCGTCGCGATCTTCACCGAGCTGGCCTCCGAGGGTGGTATTCCACCCGACTCTGCGCCCGCGTCGGGCTCGACCGTCACCGATGTCCACGCTGAGCCTGAGCATGGCCACGCCGACATCCATCGCAGTGCCCGTTTGTCGGTCGGGGTCCTCGCGTTCCTATCCGTTGTCGGAGGCCTGATCATCTTTACCCCACTGGTCCAGGTCGAGCCACACATCACGTGGTGGCTGGCCGCCTCATCGTTCGTCCTGATCGTGGCGTCCTGGGCGGGCGTGCGGTTCCTGGCACCCGTTGACGGCATCGGTGATGCGGCCTCTCGTCTTGGCGCCGATCGAATGGCGTTGTTCGACAGCGGTCTCGGCGCGGATGGTGTCTATGTCGCCCTGGCATCCCAAGTCGTCCGGCTCGCCGAGATCGTGGTTGTTGCAGACCGCCAGGTCATCGACGCATACGTGCGCGGCACCGTCGTGGTGACGCGCTGGATCGGAGTCACCGGCGAGCGGGTGCATACCCGCAAGCCATCGTCGTACCTCGTGTGGTTGCTGGTCGGGTTGCTGGCTGTCGGCGTGGTCGGGGTGACGACGTGGTGATGCTTCTGCTCGCTGCTCTGGCGATCCCGGCATTGACCGGCACCGCGTTGATCCTGACCGGGCGCGACTCCGTGAGGTCCAGCGAAGCCAACGCCAATCTGGTCAGCCTGGTCGCCTCCGTCGCGACGGCCGCTCTCGTGGTCGCAACGGTGATCACGCGCCCCAAGGTCGACTACCAGTGGCTGCCCTCGCTCGGCGTCAGATGGCAGTTCTCGGTGGACGGCATCAGTGCGCCGCTCTTGATCCTCACTGCCGCCCTTGGCATCGCGGTCGTTGTCCATGCCCGCTCATATCCCCCGCACGGTGGCTCGCCGACGACCTTCTACGGGTGCCTGCAGCTGGTCGAGTTCGGGGCGCTGGCTACGTTCTTGAGCCGCGATGCCGTCGTCTTCTTCCTCTCCTTCGAAGTGGTGCTCATCCCGATGTGGGTGCTGATCTCCCGCTTCGGCGACTCCCACGACCTCCCGGCGCGCGCGGACGCATCAGGCCGATTCGTCTTGTACACCGTGCTCGGCTCGACGCTGATGCTGGTTGGCATCCTCGCCCTGGTCCACTCCGCCGGCACCGCCAACCTGGACGCGCTTGCGGCAGCCCGCGGAGCGGGACTGGATCGGTCCACTCAGATGGTCATCGCCGCGCTGCTGCTCGTGGGGCTGGGCATCAAGATCCCCCTGTGGCCGTTCCACACGTGGCTGCCACCGGCCCACACCATTGCCCCCACGGCTGGTTCGGTGCTGCTTGCGGCGATCCTGCTGAAGATGGGCACGTACGGCATCGTGCGCCTGGTCATCGCGCCCCTGCCCATCGGATTCGGCGCACTGGCTCCGGTGTTCGCGGCTGCCGGCGTCATCGGGATTCTCTGGGGAGGCTTGGCCTGCTTGGTCGAGACCGACCTGAAGCGACTCATCGCCTACTCCTCCGTTGCGCACATGGGCTTCGTGGTTCTCGGTCTGTCGAGCGGGACCACCGCCGGGCTTCAGGCGGCCTTGTTCGCCAACATCGCCCACGGCGTCGTGTCCGCCCTGCTCTTCTTCCTCGTGGGTGGTCTCAAAGAACGTTGGGGATCAGCTGACCTGGCCACCGCGCGCGCCGCATTGCGTGAGGTCTCTCCTCGCCTGGGCCTTGCCCTCGTCGTCGGCTTCGCCGCGTCGCTCGGTCTTCCCGGTCTGGTCGGTTTCTGGGGCGAGTTCTTGGCCATGTACTCCGCGTGGTCCCCGGCAGCCGACCGTCCCGAAGGCTTCATGCGGGTTCTGGCCGTCCTGGCCGTGACCGGCACCGCGGTGGCCGCTGGCTACTCCTTGCGGGTGCTACGGCTGATCTGGTCCGGCGACCGCACCTCGCCTGCGCATGTGGATGCTCACGGCGGCGAATGGTCCGTACTGGCAGTCCTGGTTGCTAGCGTTCTCGTCCTCGGTGTTGCGCCTGGGATCGTTCTGAACACGACGAGCAAGGATGTCTCCGTCATCACTTCTGAGGTGTCCCGATGAGCCAGGCCGTTGTCGCCGTGAACGCCGGGGTGCTCCTTCCAGCGCTGGCACCAGCCATCGGAGCTGCCGTTGTCCTGGTCGTCGACGTCGCAGCCCAGCGGCTGCGTCGCACGCACTACATGATCGCGCTGGTCAGCCTCGTCGTCGGGGCGGTTGGCACGTTCGCCGGCCTCGGGATGGTCGCCGGGGGTGTTCGCCAGACGCTGTGCCTGCCCGGCGGTGGCCAGTGCATGTATGCCGCCGATGCGGTGGCGTCGGGCCTGCAGCTGGCTGCCCTGCTGGCGGCCGGTGTGACTCTCCTGCTCAGCTGGCCCGATGACAAGAAGCAGTCATCAGGGAGCACGGCCGTCATCGTGAGCCTGGTCCTGACCGCGACGGCGGGGGCCACTGCTGTTGCCGGTGCCCGCGACCTCGGTTCATGGCTGGTTGCCCTCGAGCTCGCGACCCTGCCGACAGTGGCGCTGGTCGCGCTGAGGGGCGCACGCTCAGCAATTTCCGGGGCGATAGCACTGCTCACCACGGCGTTGGTCTCGTTCGGTCTTCTGGCGCTGGCGGCCGCCCTGTGGTTCACCGCCACCGGCAGTGGATTCATCACTCCCGCAGCGGCGCTCGCAGTGATCGACGATCCGAGCCGACGCCCGATCCTGGTTCTGGCCGTGGCTCTCGTGGTCGCCGGGATTGGCTTCAAGCTGTCGCTCGTGCCGTTCCATGCGTGGACCCCTGAGGCCTACGACGGAGCTCCGTTGCCGATCGCCGCCTTCCTCGCCGGGGTCTCCAAGATCGCCGCTCTGGGCGCGCTGCTCATCGTCATCCGGGCCATCGCGCCATTGGGTGCTCCGGCCCTGACCACCATCGCGATCGTTGCGGCGGCGAGCATGACTCTGGGCAACATCATGGCGCTACGACAGAACAGCGTTGTTCGGCTGCTTGCGTGGTCAACCGTCGCCCAGGCTGGGTGGGTGGTCATGCCCTTGGCTGCCGCGTCCTCAGCTGCTGTGTTCGCCTCCGGGGCATATCTGTTGGCCTACGTCCTCGCGACGCTCCTGGCGTTTGCCGTCGTCGCCGCCCTGGTTCAGACAAGGGGTGCTGCGCGGGCCCGTGACCTCAGCGGCTACCACGGTCTCGTGCACGACCACCCTGTTCTGGCCGCCGCCCTCGGGCTCGCGTTGCTGTCGTTGGCCGGGTTGCCGCCGGGCGTCCTCGGTCTCGTGGCGAAGGTCACGGCGCTGCGCCCGGTCGTCGCGAGCGAGCTCTGGTTGATGGCCGTCATTGCGGCGGTCAACGCCGTTCTGGGCGTGGCTGTCTACCTGCGCTGGCTGCGTGTTGTCATGGCCACAGCTGAGCCGGAGACGGACATGACCGCCCCGGTGGCGGCTCCTGCTCTTTCGGCACATCCCGCAACGCTGGTCGCGGTCGGTCTCGCCGCAGTGGCACTCGTGGTGACCAGCGTGAACCCGCAGCTGATCCTGGGGCTGCTGGGCTCCTGAGCGGCGTTGGCGGTGGCTTCCTGCCGTTGACGGCGCGCCGGTGGCTGCCTCGCGCGACCCGTGTTCGGAACACCGGGTCGCGCACCTGCGTTGGGAAGGTTATGCACAACCATTACAACGGGCTGAAGACCACGCTGCTCCTGAGCGGCATCTTTGGCCTGCTGCTCGCGCTCGGTTCCCTGGTAAGCCAGGGCAGATACATCTGGGTCTTTGCCCTGTTCGGCGTCGCCATGACGGCCTACGGCTACTGGAACAGCGACAAGATCGCGATCAAGGCCATGCGCGCCCAGCCCGTCAGCGAGGCCCAGGCCCCGGCGATGTACCGCATCGTGCGCGAGCTCTCGACGGCTGCAGGCAAGCCGATGCCGCGCCTGTTCATCTCGCCTACCGAGGCGCCCAATGCTTTTGCCACAGGTCGTGACCCGTCCAACGCGGCGGTCTGCTGCACGGAAGGGATCCTGCAGCTGCTCGACGAGCGCGAGCTGCGTGGTGTCCTGGGCCACGAGCTCATGCACGTCTACAACCGCGACATCCTGACGGCTTCGGTCGCCGCTGCGATCGCGGGTGTCATCACCAGCGTCGCCCAGATGTTCATGTTCATGGGCATCTTCGGGGGCGGCGGGGGCAACAACAACGGCAACCGCTCCAACCCGATGGGCATGCTCCTCATGGCCCTGCTCGCTCCCCTTGCGGCCACGACGATCCAGCTCGCGATCACCCGCACGCGGGAGTACGACGCCGACGAGGACGGCGCCAAGCTGACCGGCGACCCGTTGGCCCTTGCATCGGCGTTGCGCAAGCTCGAGCACGGTACGGCTGCCGCGCCGCTGGCCCCGCAGCGGGACATCGTCAACGCCAGTCACATGATGATTGCGAACCCGTTCCGGGCTCAGGACGTCTCACGGCTGTTCGCGACCCACCCGCCGATGGCGGAGCGCATAGCGCGGCTGGAAGCGATGGCAACGGGGTTCCGCGGCTACTGAGCGGCGTTGGCCGGCTGACCGGCGTTCGCCGGCGGAGACCGCGCAGACCACCCCCCAACGCTTCTGAAAGAGTGTCGGGCATGGCCAACCTGACCCGTAGTGAAGCCGAGGCGCGATCCGCCTTGATCGACGTCACCGCATACCGAGTGGAGCTTGATCTCGCCCAAGGGGCGACGACCTTCGAGTCCTCGAGCACGGTGCGGTTCACTTGTGCGCAGCCGGGGGCGTCGACCTTCCTGGACGTCAAACCGAACCACCTCCACCGGGCCACGCTCAACGGTGTGGAGATCGATGGCGCCGGCTTCGATGGCCAGCGGATCGCCCTGACCGACCTCTCGGCCGAGAACGAGGTGGTCGTCACGGCGACCATGAGCTATAGCAAAGACGGGCAGGGACTGCACCGCGCGGTCGACCCGGCAGACGACCAGCACTACGTCTACGGGCACTCGTTCCTGGATGCTGCGCCGCGGGTCTTCGCGTGCTTCGACCAGCCTGACCTCAAGGCTCCATACGACGTCACGGTGACCGCGCCGCGTGAGTGGATCGTGCTCGGCAACGGTGCCGCCACACGTACTGGGGAGGGGAGCTGGGCGCTTGCGACGACGAAGCCGCTGGCTACCTACTTCTTCACCGTGTGCGCCGGACCGTACGTCTCTGTTGCCGCCGAGCACGACGGCATCCCCTTGGGCATCCACGCACGTGCCTCGCTGCGGGAGCCGCTCGAACGTCAGGCCGAGCAGATACTGACCATCACCCGTCAGTCCTTTGACTACTACCACTCGTTGTTCGGGATCCGCTATCCGTTTGGCGAGTACCACCAGGTGTTCGTGCCCGAGTTCAACGCCGGCGCGATGGAGAACCCCGGCTGCGTGACCCTGCGCGATCAGTACCTGTTCCGCGGGGCGACGACCCACGACGAGGTGCTGACCCGGTCCAACACCATCACGCACGAGATGGCACACATGTGGTTCGGCGACCTGGTGACCATGCAGTGGTGGGACGACCTGTGGCTGAACGAGTCGTTCGCCGAGTACATGTCTCACCGAACCCTCTATGAGGCAACGGAGTTCACCGACGCCTGGGTCGACTTCTCGATGGCCCGCAAGCCGTGGGGCTATGCCGCCGAGCGGATGCCGTCGACACACCCCGTTGCTGGCTCTCCCGCGCCCGATGCCCAGTCGGCTCTGCAGAACTTCGACGGCATCTCCTACGCCAAGGGGTCAGCAACGCTGGTCCAGCTCATTGCGCACATCGGGGATAGTGCCTTCGTCGCCGGGGTGGCTGACTACTTACGCTCCCACGCCTACGCAAACGCTTCCCTCGATGACTTTCTCGGGGCGATGGAGCGATCCAGCGGCAAGGCCCTGAACGACTGGGCCGACGCTTGGCTGCGCACGGCTGGGCTCGACGCGATCTCGGTGGAGACGACCACCGATCACGGCTCGCTCGCGTCCGCGACGGTGCGCAGGATCTCGCCCGCGGCACACCCAGCCGATCGCTCGCACAGTTTTGATGTCGCTGGATTCTCATACGGCACAGAGGTATTCCGGGTGGCTACAACAGTGGACCGCAACGAGACCGGCCTGACGCAACTGGAGGGCAAGCCGAAGCCACGGATGATGATCCCCAACGCGTCCGACCTGACCTGGGCCAATATCAAGCTCGACCCGGCAACGGTCGCTGCCGCGCCCGCTGAGCTCTCGAAGGTGCCGGAGGCTCGGGCCAGGGCTGTGGTCTGGACCGCCCTGATCGACGGGGTTGCGCTGGCGGAGATCGACCCGCGTCATCTGCTTGCCGTGATGTCGACCGCCTGGGCCGTGGAGAGCAACCAGTCGATCATCAACCGGGTGGGCCTTCAGATGTCACGCCGGATCATCCCCCAGTTCATTCCTGTGTCCGAGCAGGACAACGCCTACGCCGTCATGGCCAAGGCCGCTGCATCGATGCTTGCCCAGTCAGAACCGGGCTCGTCACGGGCGCTGGTGGCTGCCCGATACGTGGCCACCTCGTCGGCTGACGAGGACCTGTTGCACGGGTGGGCATTCGGGGATCGGCTGCCCGAGGGTCTGGCCGGGGACTCGGACTTCCGCTGGGTGGTGCTGTGCAACCTGGCTCGACGCGGTGCCATCGGACCGGTCGAGATCGACGCGGCGTTGGAGCGCGACCACACCATGCAGGGCAACCTGAAAGCGTTGCAGGCCAAGGCTTCTGCGCCCGATGCGGCCGCCAAAGTATGGGCCTGGGAGCAGATCACCGGAGATCACGGACGGTCGAACCACGAGATGAACGCGCTGGCCACGGGCTTTTGGGAGGCCAGTGACCAGGACGTGCTCCGACCATACGTGGCGCGATACTTCACCGATGTGCCGGCCCTGACTGGTCGAGTCGGCGAGGACGCATTGGCCACGGTGGCTGCGTTGGCCTATCCGAGCCTTGTCGTCGAAGCCTCCACGGCGGAGGAGTCCGCGGCAGCGCTTCAACGCAACGATCTGACGGCTTCGGTGCGCCGGGCCATCGTGGACGCCGACTCCCAGCTGCGAGAAGCGCTGGCGTCGCGGGCCGTCTTCGGGTGACGGGCACGGCATACCGGCACTGAGAGGGTCCTGGACGACTCGCCCAGGACCCCGGCCGCCTCAGCGGGCTCAGCGGTAGTTGGTGAACTGGACTGCGACCTCCAGGTCAGCACTGCGCAACATCGCCATGACGGCCTGCAGGTCGTCCTTGGACTTGCTGGAGACGCGCAGCTCGTCGCCCTGGATGAGCGGCTTGACCGTCTTGCCGTACTCGTCGCGAATCATCTTGGTGATCTTCTTGGCCTGCTCCTGGCTGATGCCATCCTTGAGGGAGAACTCGAGGCGGTACTCCTTGCCGGAGAGCTGAGGCTTCTTCTCTTCAAGATCGAGGGCCTTGAGCGAGACGTTTCGCTTGACCAGCTTGGTCTGGAACACGTCGAGGACGGCGAGCACCCGCTCCTCGCTGTTTGCCTTGATCAGGATGTTGTCGCCGCTCCACTCGATGGATGCCCCGACATTCTTGAAGTCGTAGCGCTGGGAGATCTCCTTCTGGGACTGCGTCAGTGCGTTGCTGACCTCCTGCTTGTCAACCTTGCTCACGACGTCGAACGATGCGTCGGCCATATCGGCTCCTTCGAGGTTGTCGGATGTGTGAAGCGGACGGGTTTGGCACGCCCGATTGGACGCGCACCGTGGTTGGGTTGCTATTGTTCCATCCGCACCCAGGCAGGTTGCCCGAGCGGCCAATGGGAGTGGACTGTAAATCCATCGCGTGAGCTTCGAAGGTTCGAATCCTTCACCTGCCACCACGTGCGTGAGAGGGCCTCTGACCTGCGGAAACGTGGTCGGAGGCCCCTCCTCATATACCTGGTGGGGGTATCGAAAACGACCTCGTTTTGGCGGTCATCAGGTTCTGGTGCCGCAGGTCTGTGACCTGCACAAACGCGTAAACCGGATCGGGCGGGTTCGAGGTTTGTGGGGAATGCGCACGCAAGTTGGGGTTTACACCACCGTGCTGGCCGGACTGCCGGCGCGCTGACCTGCGCGTATGCCAGGGGTGGGGGTATGCAATCGCGGTGGAAACCAACACCATCGCGCTTGGCAACAGTGGCGCGACGGGGCGGTTGGGTCCGACAGAATCCAATGGGCCTTTCCGATCCTCGACGCTGGCTTGTGGGCTCGCCGTAGGACGTGCTTGAGCGGGAATCTTCACCGGACGGGTCCTACAGGACGTTCATACGCTGACTCTGCTGCGGATCTGCATCTTGGCGCTCGTCGTTCCCCGACCGGAGCACCCGGCCCCAGGGGGCGCCCATACCGCCCACTAAGACGCGGGTGATTTCCACTCACCGTTCAACGGCCATGTTTGCCCCGACTAGTACAAGCGCTCAAAGGCGACAACCGAAGCCGCCAGTCTTGGACGGGCACCCCAGCGGCGAGGCGAGGTTTCCGAGCGTTGCCAGGCCAAGCGGCAGCGGCGGCATTCCAGTAGCTTCGCGTTATGACATCAGCTGCGAGCGAGGACGACTGGACAGTCTTTGCCGCCTTGGTAGCGACCACGCATCCGGTGTCGAAGTACGGCGGATTCCAACTTAGCGAGGAGAACCTGGAGCAAATGGTGGCTGCCCTTAGTTCGGGCAAGCTGCCGATGCTCGGTCATCACGACTGGAGCAAGCCGGTCCGGACTCGCAACGTACTTGCTTCTGTCGTAACGCTCGAAGACGGCGAAAAGGCAGTTCGCCTTGAGTGCGAGGTTCAGTCTCAGGATCTTGATGCCGTGGGCGAAATCGGGGGGATGTCATTCACGACCTTCGCTCCACTCGGTCGCGTTGAAGGCCCCCACGTCGGACAACCGGACTTGCGCTTGAGTGCCGATGCCGCCGCGTTCAGTGAAGCGGACATCGCTCGAGCCTCCGAGCTGATGGCCGAGATCGCTCCCGTCGAGGCCCGACTCTTGTTTCAATTCAACGCGCTGGAGACGGCTCGTTTCGTCCTCGAACTGGGATACAACGTCGTTCAAACTCTCGGACCAAACCTTGCGGCTAGCGCGATCTGGGACGGCGTGCGTCACCTCATCATCCATCGAAGGCACTCACCGGAGCTTGGAGCCAAGACTCGGATTGAAATGGTGACCCCTCTTTCCGACGGGCGTGAGGTGATCGGCCTGATCGACACCGATGACCCAGAGACCGCACGCCTCGCCCTGCAGACCTACGCACGTTCGGTAGAGATCGCGGCGGGGGCGAACGAACCGCGTGTGGTAATCCAATGGCAGGCGGAGCATCAGGAGTGGGACAACGGGAGTTCTGGAGGAACGCAAGAGCCGAGTTGAGAGGCGACCCGAGCGAAGGTGTGGCCGGCAAGTCGGGCACCCGCGTCAAACCGCCGCCATTGTGCCGCGGGGCCATGACCGACGCGAGCCGGAGGGCCACTGCACGCCGCGCTACTCAGTCTCCTTTTCTATCGCCCGTAGCGCGGCGCCGACTGCGTCTTGGGCCAGTCGGTAGGCGTCGATGGAGGCCGATCGCGCTGCGGCGTCAGGACCAGGGCGACGACGCCCTCCGGAAGAGACCGGCACCAGCGAGCCACGGGTGGAGCCCTGCCTGGGTTACCTGGTCGTCCATCCTGAGGGCACCCTGCTGTTCGACACCGGCATGGGAGGCGACCCCTGGGTGGACCAGCACTATCGCCCCCGACGGACCGGACTGGCGCAGGCGCTGAGCTCGGGTGATGCCGGCGTGGACGACATCGACCTTGTCGCGAACTGCCACTTGCAATTCGACCACTGTGCCGGCAATGGTTTGTTCGCCCGGGAGTACGTCACGCTGCACGACTACTTCGGCCGTGGCGCCAACGACATCATGAAGACTCTCAAGTCGATCCGGGCGCGCGCGCACGCGCCTGCCGTCCGCGCAGACGGAACGGCTGGGGAGTAGCCCGCGCGGGCGCGCCCTATAGGGCCCCGGCCAGGTGGTAGTACACCTGGTTCCAGCGCAGTTCGCTGCGGAACCGGCTCAGCACCGTCTCGTCGGTGATCGTCACGAGCTCGACGCCAGCGATCTCGGCGAAGTCCTCGATCGTCTCGGCGCCAACCGCCTGGGTGAAGCACGTGTGGTGCGGCCCGCCGGCCATCAGCCAGGCCTCGGCGGCCGTGGCGAGGTTCGGCCGCGGCTTCCACACGGCTCGTGCGACGGGCAGGCGCGGCAGCTCCTGCTCCGGCTCGACGACGTCGACCTCGCTCGCGACCAGCCGCAGCCGGGTGCCGAGATCCATGAGCCCGACGACGAGCCCGGGCCCGGGTGGAGCGGTGAACACCAGCCGAACCGGGTCCTCCCGGGCACCGATCGCGAGCGGGTGGATCTCGCAATAGGGCTTGGCCCGGGCGATCGTCGGACAAACCTCGAGCATGTGGGCGCCGAGCACCAGCGGCGACTCCGCGCCGAGGTTGTAGGTGTAGTCCTCCATGAACGAGGTCCCGGCGTCGAGTCCGGCCGCCATCGTCTTCATGATCCGCACGAGCGCAGCGGTCTTCCAGTCGCCCTCGGCACCGAAGCCGTAGCCGTCGGCCATGAGTCGCTGCACGGCGATCCCGGGGAGCTGCCGGAGCCTGCCGAGGTCCTCGAAGGTGTCGGTGAATGCCGCGGCCCCCACCTCGTCGAGAAACGACCGCAGGGCGAGCTCGATGCGGGCCGCCTCGCGCAGCGAGTCATGCCGAGCCGCACCCCGCCGGAGCTCCGGGACGACGTCGTACTCGTCCTCGTAGGTCGCGGCGAGCCGGTCGACGTCGGCGTCGGGGACCTCCGCCACACGGTCGGCGAGATCGCTCACGCCGTAGCCGTTGACGGAGAAGCCGAACCTGATCTGGGCCTCGACCTTGTCGCCCTCGGTGACGGCGACGTTGCGCATGTTGTCGCCGAACCGGGCGATCCGCAGGTGCTGGGCGTCGTGCCACCCCAGGGCCGCCCGCGTCCACGTGCCGACCCGCCGGTGGACCTCGGGGTCCGCCCAGTGCCCGACGACGATCTTGCGGCGCGACCGCAGCCGGGTGGCCAGGTAGCCGAACTCGCGGTCGCCGTGGGCGGACTGGTTGAGGTTCATGAAGTCCATGTCGATCTCGGCCCACGGGAGATCACGGTTGTGCTGGGTGTGCAGGTGCAGCAGCGGCTTCTGAAGCACACTGAGCCCGGCGATCCACATCTTGGCCGGAGAGAACGTGTGCATCCAGGTGATCACCCCGATGCACCGCGGGTCGGCGTTGGCCTCGAGGCAGATCCGTTGGATCGCGTCGGCCGTGGTCAGCACCGGCTTGGGGACGACCCGCACCGGGATCGCTGGCGCCCCGCCGAGCCCCGCGACCACCCGCGAGGACTGCGCCTCAACCTGCCGCAGCGTCTCGGGTCCGTAAAGGGCCTGGCTGCCGGTCAGGA
>PKWT01000473.1:0-11723 GCA_003132125.1 Micrococcales bacterium
ATCGGTGGCGCATCGCGCCGGCAAGCGCGCCGACGGCGCCGAGTCCGACCAGCACCCCACCCCAGACCAGGAGGGCCTGCCTGTCTTTGGCGATGATGCCGAGGTCGATGGCCTGACCCACGGCGGCCGGGAACAACGCCTGGCTGACCATCCAGATGACACCGAAGAGGACCCCCCACGAGAGGGTGCGCCACTGACCCCGAGCGACCCATCGCAGGAATCGCAGCGGGGTGCGCAGGTCAGGGACTCCGGGATCCGGGTAGGGCAGTCTTTGCATCGCGTCTCTCACGGTATTGCGGTGGGCCGGGTGCCGACAAACGAAATAACGGTCGGTGGGCGGATGTCGGTGGGCGGATGCCGGCAGGACGTGTCTGTGAATTAGCCTGTGCCCGTGCTGCGAACCGCTGTGAAACCCCGCTGGCTGGGGCTCTTGGCGTGCGTCATCGCGGTCATGGTCACGTTTGGCATGCTCGGGCTCTGGCAGCTCAACGTCGCTCGCGACCAGGGCCGGGCGCAGGAGGTTCGCTCGGCGCCGACGCAACCGGTCGCCGACATCGCCACCGTTCTCATCCCGCATAGCGCCTTTCCCCACGACGGCAACGGCCGCCGGATCACCGCAACCGGCAGGTATGACGGATCCGGGCAGGTCCTCGTGACGCCGCGTCTTCTGCGGGGCCGGCCCGGGTACTGGGTGGTGACACCGCTGGTCGTCCGCTCGACCGGAGCCCGGATAGCCGTGGTGCGGGGCTTCGTCACCGATCCCGCGCAGGCCATCGTGCCCGACCCTGACACTGAGGTCACCGTGTCCGGGGCCTTGGCGCCGGGGGAGTCGCCCGCTTCTGATGGTGCCCACGCTGGCCCGGCTCTGGCAGATGGGCAGCTGACCGCCCTGGACCTGTCGTTGCTTGTCAACCGCTGGCCGGGCACCCTGTACAACGCGTTTGTCTTCGCCACCGCCGAGGCGCCGGACCTGACGTCGGTCGCGTCCCCCGCGGTCGAACGGGTGCCGCCACCGGCACTTGTCGGCGGCGGCCTCTCGTGGCGCAACGCGGGATACGCCTTGCAGTGGTGGGTGTTCGCGCTGTTCGCCGGTTACATGTGGTGGAGGATGGTCCGCGATGACTATGAGACACAGCGACGTGAAACAGAACGACGCAAAGCAGAACGACGCGAAACAAGAGAGGCAACAAATGTCTGAGCAGGTTCGTCCGGTGCTGGATGTGGCCGCTGCCCGCAAGGCCCTGATGTTCTTCAGGGTCATGGCGATCCTGGTGGGCATCGGTTTGCTCGTGCTGTGTCTGGGCATGGTGCTCAAGTACGTGTACGACAAGCCGGGCCTGTCCGATTTCTGGGACCAGAAGCACGGTCTGCTCTACATGGTCTATGTGTTCGCGACGGCCAACCTGGGCTTCAAGATGCGCTGGACCCCGGGGCGCATGGTGGTCGTGATGCTGGCCGGTGTGGTGCCGTTCCTGTCGTTCTGGGCTGAGGTCAAGGTGGCGCGCGAAGTGGAGGCGCAGCTTGCCGGCGCGGACGCGCAGGTAGCGTTGCCCCGTGACTGAATCGCTCGCCCAACTGGCCGCCCGACCGGTTCTTGTCGTCGACTTCGGGGCGCAGTACGCCCAGCTGATCGCCCGCCGGGTGCGCGAGGCCAACGTCTATAGCGAGGTCGTCCCGCACACCATGTCCGCGGCCGAGATGCTGGCCAAGAACCCTGCCGCGATCGTGCTCTCGGGCGGTCCTGCATCGGTCTATGCCGATGGCGCACCTGCGCTGGACGTCGCGCTGCTGACGGCGGGGGTGCCGGTGTTCGGCATGTGTTACGGGTTCCAGGCGATGGTCCAGGCACTCGGGGGCACGGTCGCGCAGACCGGTCTCGGCGAGTACGGCTCGACCCAGGCCTTCGTCTCTGACATCTCCTCGACTTTGTTCAACGGCCAGGCAGCCGAGCAGTCCGTCTGGATGTCCCATGGTGACTCGGTCACCGAGGCGCCGGCCGGGATGAAGGTCACTGCCTCGAGCCAGGGTGCCCCCGTCGCAGCCTTCGAGGACGACGAACGCAAGCTGTATGGCGTGCAGTGGCACCCCGAGGTGGTCCACTCGACCTACGGCCAGCAGGTGCTGGAGAACTTCCTGATCCGAGGGGCTGGTCTGGCGGGCGACTGGACGGCTTCCAATGTGGTCGAGGACCAGGTCGCCGCGGTCCGTGAGCAGGTCGGCACCGGGCGGGTGCTCTGTGGGCTCTCGGGTGGTGTCGACTCCTCAGTGGCCGCGGCGCTGGTGCAACGTGCGGTGGGCGACCAGCTGACCTGTGTGTTCGTCGACCACGGCCTGCTGCGCTCCGGCGAGGCCGAGCAGGTCGAGCAGGAGTTCGTTGCGGCGACCGGCGTCTCGTTGGTCGTCGTCGATGCCCGCGAGCAGTTCCTGACCGCGTTGAAGGGCGTCTCGGACCCTGAGGAGAAGCGCAAGATCATCGGACGAGAGTTCATCCGCTGCTTCGAGCAGGCGGCACGCGACCTGGTCGGGTCCGCTGGCGGGTCGGGCGTAGGCTCTGAACGTCACCCGGTCGAGTGGCTGGTGCAGGGCACGCTCTACCCCGANNGTGATCCTCTCCGGTGGTCCCGCCAGCGTCTACGAAGCCGGCTCGCCCCACCCCGATCCCGCGCTGTGGAGCGGCGGCATCCCGATCCTCGGCATCTGCTACGGCCTGCACCTCATGGCCGAGGCGCTCGGCGGCGAGGTCGTCTCATTCGAGCGCAAGGAGTTCGGGCCGGCCGTCGTCTCGGTGATCGCCCAGGAGGGCCTCTTCGCCGGCATCGAGCCCGAACAGTCGGTCTGGATGAGCCACGGCGATTCGATCGAACGTCTGCCGAACGGCTTCCGCCCGACCGCCCGTACCGACTCGACCCCGTACGCCGCCGTCGCAAACCCCGAACGCAAGATGCACGGCATCCAGTTCCACCCCGAAGTCGTCCACACCAAGAGCGGCCGCGACATCCTGCGCAATTTCGTGGTCGGGATCGCCGGCGCCCGCCAGACATGGACCGCGGCCAACTTCATCGCCTCCAACGTCGAAGAGATCCGTCGCCGCGTCGACGAGCACAGCCGCGCGACGGGCACGGACGGCAAGGTCCTGTGCGCGCTCTCCGGTGGGGTGGACTCGGCCGTTGCCGCAACCCTCGTCCACCGCGCCGTGGGCGACCGCCTGATCTGCGTCCACGTCGACAACGGCATGATGCGCAAGAACGAGACCGAGCTGCTGCAGAAGACGTTCGATCAACTCGGTGTCCGCGTCATCGTCGTCGACGCCCGTGACAGGTTCCTGCGCAAACTCGCCGGCATCACAGACCCAGAGCAGAAGCGCCACGCCATCGGCAACGAATTCATTCGAGTTTTTGAGGAGGAGGCGGCCAAGCTCGGCCAGATCGCCTTCCTGACTCAGGGCACGCTCTACCCCGACGTCGTGGAGTCCGGTGGTGGCACGGGCACCGCCAACATCAAGTCGCATCACAACGTGGGTGGGCTGCCGGATGACCTGCAGTTCAAGCTGATCGAGCCGTTGCGCATGTTGTTCAAGGACGAGGTGCGCAAGGTGGGCCTTGAGCTTGGCGTGCCCGAGGCGATCGTGTGGCGCCAGCCGTTCCCGGGCCCCGGCCTGGGCATCCGGATCGTCGGTGAGGTGACGGCCGAGCGGCTCTCGATCCTGCGCGCGGCCGATGCGATCGCCCGTGAGGAGCTGACCGCTGCCGGCCTCGACCGCGACATCTGGCAGTGCCCGGTGGTCCTGCTGGCCGGCGTGAGATCCGTGGGTGTGCAAGGCGATGGCCGCAGCTATGGTCACCCGATCGTGCTTCGCCCGGTCTCCTCCGAAGACGCGATGACCGCGGACTGGACCCGAGTGCCGTATGACGTGCTGGCCAAGATCTCGACGCGGATCACCAACGAGGTGCCTGAGGTCAACCGCGTGGTGCTCGACGTGACGAGCAAGCCCCCGGGCACCATCGAGTGGGAGTGAGCCACCAAGCCTGACCTGCGGTTATGCGGCCCGCCATCGACGTTTCTTGCGGGATGGCATCTCGGTATCACGGGTGCCAGCGACAAGAGTGCCACCCGTGATACCCGGATCCCACCTCTGCCGTCTCAGGCGGTGTGGGATGGTCGGTTGTCCACATGGGGTCGGCGGGCTATCCCGTTGTCCACGGGATCGTTCCGCAGGCTGTTGCCGTGATCTGCACATCCGCACCCTTGGCGGGTGAACGATCTGCTGCGCGCTCGTCTGGCCGCCCAGTACGGCGCCTTGGCTGCCTCCGATGCCTACTCTTGTGGTTACACCAAACTCAGCCTCGGCCGGGTCGTGTCAGCGGGTGAGCTGATCCGGGTTCGCACGGGCGCCTTCGTGGATGCGCAGCTGAACGCGGAAGCCAAGCCGGCGGGTCGGCACGCGTTGGCTGCGCAGGCGATCGCGCGCTCCTTCAGTGGCCGGCATACGGTCAGCCATCACTCGGCGGTCGCCATCCTGGGGCTGCCGTTGCTGTGTGATGACCTCGACATCACCCACCTGAGTCGGCGCTCGCCCGGTGACCAACGGACGGCGCAGGGTCTGCGCATTCACCGTCACCTTTCGCCACGACTGACCCGGATGGCAGCAGGAGTGGCCGTCGTTCATCCGGCGATCGCCGTTGTCCAAACCGCGGCGGTGGTGGGGGTCACGGCAGGAGTGGCGGCAGCAGATGCGGCTCTGGCTGCCGGTCGGATCACGAGGAAGGACCTTGAGGTGGCCCTGCGGATCAGCCGGATCGGTCCGGGCAGAGCCGATGCCCGCACAGCAGTGGAGCTCGCTGACGGGCTCTCGGAGTCGCCGGGGGAGTCATGGGCTCGAGTGCTGTTCGCGTCCTTCGGTCTGCCCAAGCCTGAGCTGCAGGTCGAGATCCGGGACGAACGAGGGCGTCTTGTGGGACGTGTCGACTTCCTGTTCAGGGCGCAGCGAACCATCGTTGAGTTCGACGGCCTGGTGAAGTACGGCGGAGCCGACGGCCGGCAGGCTCTGATCGACGAGAAGCGGCGTGAGGACTCCCTTCGCGCGCTCGGCTACCAGATGGTGCGCCCGACCTGGCGGGATCTGTACGACCCGCGCAAGCTGGAGCAGGCGATGCGCTCGGCATTCGCCAGGGCCATCGTTTGACTCTTTGCCTCGGGTGGTGGCCCGGTATCACGAGTGGCATCTGCGCACATGCCACCGGTGATACTGCGGTGTCACCCGACCGATGTTGAACCGCAAACCCTTTGGCTAGGGTGTGACGGTGCTCAGGACTTCGGTGGCGGTGGCGGCGGGCAAGGTCGCGCGGGCCGCAACAAGGCTCCGGGGTGGTGGTTCGGCGATGCCCGGGCTGGTGGTCGAGAGGCTGGACCCGCGGTTCCTCACCCACGCGCTCGCGAACCTGCCTCGCGGGGTCGTCGTAGTCACCGGCACCAACGGCAAGACGACGACGACCAAGATGCTCGTCGCGATCCTGCGCGAGCACGGGCTCACGGTGTTCACGAACCCCACTGGCAGCAACTTCACCCGAGGTGTCATCTCCTCGATGCTGGCCGAGATCCCGTTCTCGGGACGGCTCAAGGCGGACATCGCAGTCCTCGAGCTCGACGAGGCCCACGCGCTGAAGTTCGCCGCCGAGGTGAAGCCGACGCACTCGCTGCTGCTCAACGTCGCCCGCGACCAGCTGGACCGTTTCGCCGAGATCGACCACACCGCCAAGCTGCTCGCCGAGCTGGCGGAGCAGACGACGACCGGCGTCGTGCTCAACATCGACGACTCCTTCGTTGCGCGGATCGCCACCCGGGTTCCCGACGGAGTCACAGTCACCTACTTCGGCGTCGACCCCTCGATCGCGGATCGGCTCCCTGAGCTGCAGGAGGCCGACGTCCGGTTTGATGACGAGTTCACACCTCCCCGGCCGACCGCCGCTGATGGTCTGCTCCTGCCTCACGACGAACGCAGCTTCGAGGTGCGGTTCGGCCTCACTGGGCGGGTGGGCCCCATGGTTCTCAAACAACGTGGCCTGGCTGCCATGATCAACGCCACAGCGGCGACGTCGACGGCAAAGGCGTTGCTGGCAAACGAGTTCCGCGAGGTTGATGCCGTTTCAGCTCTCGAGAGGGTCACCCCCCCGTTCGGCCGCGGCGAGGTCATCGACGCCGATGGACAGCCGCTTGAGCTGGTCCTGGTCAAGAACCCCGCCGGCTTCACGGTCGCTCTGGGCACCTATGGCAGTGCACCCGTCACCACGATGGTTGCCATCAACGACAACTATGCCGACGGTCGCGACGTCTCCTGGCTCTATGACGTGAGCTTCGAGTCCCTGCGGGACAACGGAGTTGCGCTCACCAGCGGTGTTCGGGCCTACGACATGGCGCTGCGGCTGAAGTACGACGACGTTGCGGTGGCCGAGGTCGAGCCGGACCTGGAGGTGGCCCTGGAACGCTTCCTGACGGCATACAAGGACGAGCCCAAGCGCATCTTCTGCACGTACACCGCAATGATGACGCTGCGCCGCGACCTGGCTGCACGATACGGCCTCGCGAAGTTCGGAGAGGACGCGGCGTGAGCACCAGCAGCGCAACCAGCGGTGACGCCACCAGCAAGGGTCGGATCAAGATCGTTCACATCTACCCACGCGAGATGAGCATCTACGGCGACCTCGGCAACACGCGCTGTCTGGCCAGCCGACTGCGTTGGCACGGCTACGAACCCGTGATCCATCAGCACCACCCGGGCAACGACTTTCCGACGGACGCGCACCTCGTTCTCGGAGGTGGCGGCCAGGACAGTGGACAGGCGCGGGTCGAGGACGACCTGGCTCACAACGCCGACGTCCTGCGCTCCCTGGCGGCCGACGGCGCACCGATGCTGATGATCTGCGGCATGTACCAGCTGTTCGGGAACGCGTTCATCACCGTCGAGGGCGAGCGGCTCCCGGGGATCGCAATCCTCGACGTGACCACCCAGGGCAATGCCAAGCGGATGGTCGGCCCAGTGGTCCTGGAGACGGCATTCGGCGACGTGGTCGGATACGAGAACCACTCGGGCTCAACGAAGCTGGGGCCGGGACAGCAGCCTTTCGGCAGGGTGAAGTCGGGGATGGGCAACAACGGCACAGACGGCACGGAGGGCGCCGTCACGGGCAACGTGTTCGGCTCCTACCTGCACGGCCCGGTGCTGCCGGCCAACCCCGCTCTGGCCGACGCCCTCATCAAGCTGGCGGTCGAGCGTGCGCTGGGTGAGCCCTTCGTGCTGGGTCGTATCGACGATGAGCTTGCCGACCGGGCCCGGACGCGTCAGATACACAGGCTGGTCGGCTGAGCCACCTGCCCGCGCCGGTTGGTCGCGTGCCGGAGCTAGATCTCGGGGACCAGACCCGCAGCGGGAGGGTCGTCGGGGGACGCTTCATGGGGACGAGGCACGCCGTCCGTGGGTGTGGTCTTCTTCGAGAGTGCCCAGCCGAGGTAGGCGAGCAGGCCCAGCGGGATCTCCATCACGTGCGTATAGAGCGAGAACAGGACAGTGCCAGCGAGCGCCTGTGCGGGGTCGGCGCCGAACGCGACCAGGACGGCCACGGCGCCGCCTTCGGTGACTCCGACGCCGCCCGGGGTGATGCCGATGGCCGAGAGCAGTCGCCCCACGGCGTAGGCGGCGAACATGTGCGAGAAGGTCATCCGCAGCCCGACGACGTGCAGGCTCTGCCAGAAGAGCACGTAGAAGAGTGCAAAGTACCCGACCAGCCCGAACGTCAACCGGAGCCACCCGTACCGGACCACGCGGAAGATCTGGACCCGCTGGTCAGTGACGAGCTTGTCGAAGGCCACCTCGTGGGAGGGGTTGACCCGTCGTAGGAGTGGGCGCAGGAGCCGGCCGAAGACCAGGCCGAGCGATCGGGCGCGCTTCTCGCTGGCCAGCGCCGCGACGAATAGGGTGAGTAGCGCAAGGCCTGCAACCGCGCCGATGAGTCCGCCCCGGACCACCGAAGCCGGCAGGTCGCCGCCGGCGACGAGAAGGGCGATCAGGCCGGTCACGGGCAGGATCATCCGGGCGAGGATGTTCCAGACCCCGGTGACGATGACCGAGGTCGAGATGTCGCGTCGGGGGAACCCCCAGGACCGGAAGGCCGCGTAGGTGACGGCCACTCCAGCGGCACCGCCACCAGGCAGGAAGTTGCCCGCGGACGAGCCGCACAGGTTCACGATGAGCGCCTGCAGATGACGCAGGCCGGGCAGGGACCCGGCGAGGGTGAAGGTGTAGAACCAGAGCCCGAGGCACATGAGCCCGTACAACACCATGACAGCCCCGAAACCAACGTGGCTGAGGGTCTCGAACACCGCACCCCACGTGGTCTGCGCGATCCGCGGCAGCCACCAGACGACGAGCACGATCGCCAAGAGCATGCCCAGCACGCCCTGGATGATCCGCGTGCGGGACGGACGCAGGCTGTGAGACATCGAACCGTTATCCGTCACGCGGCCTCCCCCCAGCCGTCAGGCAAGACCGGCAAAGACGTCCCGGGAGATCGGGGCACCTGGCGGATGGGCTGGGTCGACGAACCACTCGCGGCCGAAGATGACGTCAAACAGGGGTCGCGGGATCCGCAGGAAGGCCGCGAGAGTGCGGTCCGCCCCGCCTTCGGCACTGGCCTGGGAGGCGTGGGCCCGCATCGCGGCCCGCTTGGCGGATGCGTAACGCCGGACGTTGACCCGGTGGGTGATGTCGACTCGGGAGCTGTAGGAGCGTTCGAAGGTGGTGGGGTCGAACGATGCCGGGAAGCGATAGACCTTGCCGGCCAGGGCCACCGCGTGACAGAGCGCATCGCGGGGCACGGTTGCCTGTAGCACCCGCGGGGTGTTCGCCAGCTCTGCCGCCCGCGCGCCGACCTCGTGGACCTTCATGTGGTCGCGATGCCCGTATCCACCGTTGGCGTCATACGTCAACAGGACGTCAACGGACTCTTCCCGCAGGATGTCGGCCAGGCGCCCCGCGGCCTCGTCGACATCCGCCCGGACGAACCGGGTCCGCCCTGGCGGGTCTGGCAGGGGCTGTGGCCCTGATCCGCTGTCGGCATAGCCGAGATGCTCGACCCGGGCCACGCCCAACGCTCGTGCGCTCTCATGCAGCTCGTTCAGCCGGAGCTCGCCCAGCCGGCCGCCAGCAGAGAAGCTGTCCGCGGCAAGCCCCTCGTTGCCGTCGGTCGCCACCACCAGGATGACGCGGTGACCCTCTGCTGCCGCGCGCGCCATCGTCCCGGCGGTGAGCAGAGCCTCGTCGTCGGGGTGGGCGTGAAAAGCCAACAGGGTGTGCGCCATCAGGCCCCATCTTGTCGCATGCGAGGCTGAGTTACGTGAAGATCGCGCTGCTGTCTGACTGCTACCTCCCGCGCTTGGGTGGCATCGAGGTGCAGGTTCATGACCTGGCTGCCCGACTGATCGAGCGAGGGCACGAGGTCGTGGTCCTGACGGCCACCCCGGGCATGCGTGGTGAACGGGGAGGTTACGTCGACGAGGTTGATGGCGTTGCCGTCCACAGACTGGCCCTCAGGCTGCCGTTCGAGCTGCCCGTCAACCCCCTGGCTCCAAGGCTGCTGCGCCAGCGTCTGGCCGAGGGCGAGTTCGACGTCGCCCATATCCATATGGGCGTCGTGAGCCCCTTCGCCGTCGACTGCGCGCGCGTCACCACGGCCATGGGTCTGCCGACCGCCATGACATGGCACTGCATGCTGGGCGCGCTCGAGCCCGTATTCCGTGCCACGAGGTACGTGCGTGGCTGGGCTTCCCGTGGCGTGGCCATGAGCGCCGTATCGGCTGTGGCAGCTGAACCGTTGCAACGCATCGTTGGGTCGGAGGGCGTGGTCAATGTCCTGTGCAACGGAATCGACGTCGATCGCTGGGCCAGCCCGGCAGACGAGGTCCCGGAGCGGGATGCGGGCAAAGTCGTTCGGGTGGTTGCGGCGATGCGGCTGGCGGCACGCAAGCGACCAATACCGTTGCTGCGCATCATGGTTCGCGTTCGCGCCCTGGTGCCGAACGAGACCGCTATCAGCCTGGAGATCCTTGGCGATGGCCCTGACCGCAGTCGGCTCGAGCGTTTCATCGAGACCCACGACATGCGTGGCTGGGTCCGGCTGTCCGGTCGGGTGAGTCGCGATGAAGTGCGCGCGACGTATGCCGGGGCCGACATCTACGTGGCGCCTGCGCCCTTGGAGTCGTTCGGGATCGCTGCGCTTGAGGCGCGCACGGTGGGGCTGCCCGTCGTCGGGCGGTTGGGCAGTGGCCTGGATGAGTTCGTCAAGGACGGTCTCAATGGATATCTCGCGGCGGATGACGAGGCGATGGCCGGATCCATCGCCCGGTTGATCATCGACGATGAGCTCCGGGGGTCGATGGCGGCATACAGTCGCAGCACTCCGCCGGACCAGTCTTGGGCCCACATTCTGGACGTCGCCGAGGCAGAGTATCGCCGCGCCATCGCGTTGGGTGGGGCAGCGAGGGGATCAGGGCGTTGACGACCGGCGACAAGCCGCCGAGCCCACGGCATCGGGAACCCCCACGACTTGTGGTGGTCGGCGTCGACCTCCTGGGCACAGAGGTTGTGCGCCTTGTGCTCGGGCATGGGGAAGATCCCACAGCGCTGCTCGCAGAGCATGGCTGGGAGGTGCGGCGCGTCCGGGACCTCACGAGCCATACGGCCGGAATGCATGTGTTGACAATCTCGTTCGAGGTTGAGCCTCGCCCCGCATCTTCGCTCGACCGGCGGGTGCGAACGCGCCGGGACCACAATCTGGTGGTGTCCGAGGGTGAGGTTCCCGAGCCTCACCAACGCGTCGCGGCCTACGCCTTGGTGACCAGCTCGCGTGGTGTGCTGATGACGCAGTTCTCGGACCGAACCAACGCAGAGGGCCGGTGGGGCCTGCCTGGTGGGGGCATCGATGACGGCGAGGCGCCGGTGCTGGCTGTGGTCCGCGAAGCGTGGGAGGAGACCGGTCAGGTGATTGAGGTCAGCGAGCTCGCGCTGATCCGGACCAGCCACTGGATCGGACGTGCCCCGACCGGTCGGCTCGAGGACTTCCACGCCGTTCGTGTCGTCTTTCGCGCAGTCTGTTCCGAGCCGACCGAGCCGGTCGTTCATGACGTCGGGGGCACCACGGCGTCTGCTGCCTGGGTGCCCCCGACCGATCTCGACCGGCTCGACATCACGTCCAGCTGGCGATCCCTCCTGTCAGACGTCGTCGTGACGCCGGACCAGGCCGATAGCCCCGATCACCGCGAGCACGACACCGACGACGACGATCGCGCCCGGCCCCAGCCCTGACCAGTCGACGTTCCAGGCCGTGGTCTCGTTGCCGATGATCAGTCCGGCCAGGACGATGGCCACCAGCCCGGCCACGATCGCCGAGGCGTTCGGTCCCTTTGGACGTGCGGGAGCATTGACGCTGTCCTGGATCGAGGTGCCCTCCGGGGATGACGGCGTACCAGGTGTGTTCGCTTCCATCGTCCTACTCCTTCACCACGGTGAGCTGTCCGATGCCGACACCGGCATCGACCACGACTTCGGTCGGCCCGTCGCCGATCGTGACCGACCGTGATACGTCGGAGCCGCTCTGTCCGCTGCCCCCCGCATCGTTCGGCAGGAGAATCTCGCCCAGGCCCACGTGGCCCACGACCTTGACGGTCAGGTCCTG
>PKWT01000473.1:11794-17353 GCA_003132125.1 Micrococcales bacterium
AAGCCGGGCCGCCAGCCGGCAATACCCAGCACGACCATCAGCAGCCCCATCGCCGCCAACGAGCCGGCGAATGCGATCGCCTGGTGGCTTCCGGTCCAGTTGAGCTCAGTGCCCGCCCAGAGCAGGGAGCCGTATGTCGCCAGGGCCAGCCCGATGGCGATCAGGGCCATCAGCGGACCGCCGGAACGGCGACCCAACCGCTTGTAGGAAGCCGGGTTGTAGGGAGCAGGGTTGTAGCCAACCGGGCCGGGCCCAGTCGGTGACGGGGAGGCGGTGTATCGAGTCGGGCCGCCGGTGGCCATCCCCGATCCGGAGGCTGCTGGCGACGGGACAGAGATGGTCGGGGCGCCCGTGGTCGGAGTGCCGGTGGTCGGTGTGCCGAGCTGTTGGTTCATCACCCGTTGGTCGGCGTCAGGAAGGTTGTCAGACCGTTGAACCAGCCACCAGATCAGGAGGCCGACGAGGGCCAACCCCCACGGGAACCCCCATCCGGGGCGGTTGTTCCACCATGTGCCTCCGAACGCCGAATCGCCGAACAGCGCCAGCCCCGCGAAGACGAGCAGGACGATGGAACCGCCGTGTCCGTCACGCAGCGCTCGCTGCGCCGGGATCTCGTCCCTGTCGTTGGGCAGGAGGGCCCAGGCGACGAGGTAGATGGCGATGCCGGCACCCCCCAGCATGGTGAGGATTACCAAGGCAACTCGGACGATGATCGGATCGATGCCGAGCCGGTCGGCGAGCCCCGAACACACGCCGGCGATCCACTTGTTGTGGGTGCGGCGTCGGATGCCGATGCTTCGCAAGGCGCCAAAGAACTTGTCCATTCCCGTTTGAGGGCGGGATGTGTTTTGTTCGCTCATGTCACCGATTCTTGGCTTCTGCGCATCGGCCCGCCATCAGGTTTGACCCTGACCCGACCCTGACCCGACCCTGAGATCGTGTTGTCCGGGCTCACTTCGCCCCCGATGTGGGCAAGGATGGACGTCGTGCCCGCGCCATACGAGGTTCCGCAGCCGCCGACCGCTTCCGGTCAGCTTCTGCCCGTGCGCCGGCTGGCGCGTCCCGTCCAGGGTCGATACCTCGCGGGGGTCTGTGCAGGGCTTGCCGAGCACCTCGGGCTCAAGGTGCGGCACGTACGTCTGGCGTTCGTCCTGGCCTGTTTTGCGGGCGGTGCGGGCATCGCGGCATACCTCTTCCTTTGGGCACTGACGCCACAGTCGCTGGGCACCCCCCCAGTCGCCCGCGCCGATGCTGTGGCAATCGGTCGACCGACGAACGAGCCTGTGCGCAACCTCGTGGTCGGTCTGGGGTTTCTCTTCGTCGGTGGGGCGCTCGTGGCCCAGCAGCGCGGCGTCAACCTGCGCCTCGGCGTGCTCATCCCGGTCTTGACCGTGGTGGGGGGAGCTGTCCTCGCCTGGTCACAGCTGGACGATGCCGAGCGGAGCAGATGGCTGGTCGGTGACATGGGGCCCGCCGGTCGACGAGCAGGGTTGCTACGTCTGGGGATTGGTGTCGCGCTGGCGACGATTGGTGTCGTTGTTCTGGTGACTCAGGGGCGCGGGTTCTCCGGGTTGTGGGAGGTGGGGATCCCCGCTGTGGCGGTTCTTGCCGGCGTTGCTCTCGTCGCAGCGCCGTGGGGTGTGAGGCTTTGGGCCGATCTGCGCGCCGAGCAGGCACGACGCATCCGTGAGACCGAGCGGGCAGACATCGCCGCGCACCTGCACGACTCCGTCCTTCAGACCTTGGCGCTGATCCAGCGCCAGGCGGGCGACTCCGCCGCGGTGGTTCGCCTCGCGCGCGCCCAGGAGCGTGAGCTGCGCGGTTGGCTGTATGCCGGACCGCTCGGCTCGCAGGCCAGCCTCGCCTCCGCAGTGACGGAGGTCGCGCACGAGGTGGAGGATCTGCACGGCATCCCGATCGAGCTTGTGGTCACCGGTGATCGACCGCTCGATGTCGGCGGCGCCGCGCTGGTGCGGGCTTTGCGCGAGGCCTTGCTCAATGCCGTCCGGCATGGCGCCGCGCCGGTATCCGCCTATGTCGAGGTGGGTTCCGAGTCCGTTGAGGCGTTTGTCCGGGACCACGGCCCGGGTTTCGACCTGGACGCCGTTCCGCAGGATCGCTTCGGCGTTCGCGAGTCGATCCTTGGTCGCATGTCGCGGCATGGTGGCGCGGCAACGTTGCGCAGGCTCGAGCAGGGCACCGAGGTCTCGATCACATTGCCCGTGACGGCTCCCGGGGCACATCCTCAGATCCACCCCGATGAGCAGAATGACACCGAGGCGCTGACCGACACCCACGCGCGGACCGACACCGAAGTTCAAGCCGACACCGAAGGACGGCGCTGATGTCCGAACCAAGGTCGCCCCAGCCCGCCCCGATCCGGCTCGTCCTGGTCGATGACCACCGCATGTTCCGGTCAGGCGTCAAGGCCGAGCTTGACGAGTCGATGCTGATCGTGGGGGAGGCCGCTGACGTCGACAGCGCGATCGCCGTGGTGGCGCAGACACGACCCGATGTTGTCCTGCTCGATGTCCATCTGCCGGGCGGCAACGGGAATGGCGGCAGTGACGTGATCTCCGGATCGGGTGGTGTCACAACCGAATCCGGTGTCCCGGTTCGTTTCCTGGCGCTGTCCGTGTCCGATTCGGCGGAGGACGTGATCGCTGTGATCCGGGCTGGGGCTCGCGGATACGTCACGAAGACGATCAACGGCCCAGACCTGACCAGCGCCATTCGGCGGGTCGCGGACGGCGATGCCGTGTTCAGCCCTCGGTTGGCAGGTTTCGTCCTTGATGCCTTTGGTGCCGCTGCCGGTGAGGTCGCCGTGATCGACGAGGAGCTCGACCGGCTCAGCACCCGTGAGCGCGAGGTGATGAGGCTCATCGCCCGCGGCTATCAGTACAAGGAAGTTGCGAAGGAGCTCTTCATCTCGATCAAGACCGTTGAGACACATGTGTCGTCGGTGCTGCGCAAGCTGCAGCTGTCCTCACGACACGAGCTGACGGCGTGGGCCGTCGGGCGGCACCTGCTATGAGCCGACCGGCGAAAGCTGATCGGCGCGGGACTTCCGCTCAGCCGTATGGCGTGCCACCGAACGTTCCAGCCGTCGCCTGAACACGGTTGAGGCAGCGAGGCCGGCGCCGACGGCCACGGCCAGTCCGATCCAGGAAGAGTCGTGGAGCCACTGCTCGGCGCGGGTGCCCATCGTGTAGACCACAGCGGTGGTCCCGCAGGCCCAGACGAACCCACCGAGCGCGTTGGCGGCAAGGAAGCGTGGGTAGGGCATGTGCAGCGCACCGGCGACTGGGCCGGCGAACATACGAAGCAACGCCACAAAACGGCCGAAGAACACTGCTAACACGCCATGCCGCGCGAACACATGCTCGGTGTAGGCGAGGCGATCGGGGCCTGCGTGCTTGGGGAACCGGCGTCCGAGCATGTCGAACATCCGGTCACCCCAGCGTCGCCCGGCCAGGTAGCCGATGCTGTCGCCGACGATGGCCCCGCCACTTGCCGCCGCGGCTATCCATAGGGGGGAGATGTCGAGATCCTGGCGCGTGGCCAACAGCGCCGCCGACACCAGGATCACCTCTCCGGGCAACGGGATGCCCATGCTCTCGAGCCCGATCACCAGAGCGACCAGGATGTAGACAACGACGGGGGAGACGCTGATCAAGAGGGCGTCGATGTTCACCAGCTCACCGGCTCAGCCCAGATCCATGATGTGGAAGCACTCGCCCAGTCGGCCCTCGCCGAGCCCGAACACCTCGGCGACCTCGCTGCCCCAGCTGCGCAAGAAGTCCTCCAGCTGATCGCCCCGATGCCCGGTCTGCGACTCATGCGCCCGCAGGGCTGAGACCTTGCGGTCAAAGGTGCCGGTGATGTCCACAGCATGGGTCATGCTCGGGTGGGCCATGATCCAGACCTCGTTCACGTGCCACGGCTCCAGGCCCTGCTCTATCAGCTCGGGCCAGGCGAAACGGTTCTCGGAGGCCGGATAGACGGCGCGGATGGCGGCTTCGCCTGCGGCGAGGTGATCCGGATGGGAGGCCTGGAACCGGTCGTACCAGCGCTCAGGGGACTGGATCAGGACGCGCTGTGGCTTGACCTCGCGGATGACCTCGACGATCTGGCGCTGCAGCTCCCATGAGGGCTCGAGCCAGCCGTCGCGATGGCCGTGCAGGAATCGCACATCATTGGCGCCGAGGATCGCGGACGCCGCAACCTGCTCGTGTTCGCGAATGGCCGGCATCTGCTCGCGGTTGGTGTCGTCGAACCCGCCCTGCTCGCCATGGGTGCACAACAGGATCGTGACACTCAGCCCGGCGTCGGCCCAGCCGGCGATGGTTCCGGCCGCCCCGAAGTCACAGTCGTCCGGGTGGGCCGCCACCACGAGAACCCGCTCGATGTCGTGATCGGGCCGCGGCGTGGCCGGTTGGCCGAAGGTCCGCTCAGTCATGGCGTCAGCGTAGTTGGATCACAACCGGCGCTGGGCCACTGTCTTGGTCCGACCAGCTCAGCCTCAGTCCGCGTCAGGTCGACGAGGCAGTCTCGGCCAGTGCGTCCAGATCCTCGCCATCGAGCCGATAGGTGAGCCACTCGTCCATGGGCTGCCCGCCGATCGAGTCGTAGAAGCCGATCGACGGGGTATTCCACTTCAGCACCCACCACTCGAGCCGGCCGTAGTCACGTTCGGTGCACACCGCCGCCAACGCGGCCAGCAGCCCCTTGCCCAAGCCGGACCCGCGGTGCTGCGGCAGGACGAACAGGTCCTCGAGCCAGATGCCACTGCGCCCCAGCCACGTCGAGAACGTGACGTACCAGATCGCCATACCGACGACCGTGTCGTCCACCACCGCAACGTGCGCGAACGCCGTGGGGGCGTGCCCGTCCGGGAACAGAGCCGCCCGGAAGTGGGCCTCGGTCGCCTCGACCGAGTCCGGCGCCTTCTCGTACAGCGCGAGCTCGTGGACGAGCCCGAGGATGGCCGGCACGTCGTCCGGCTCGGCTGGTCGGAAGGATCTGGCTCGCTGTTGCCCCGCGCCGGGTTCGGTATGCCGTGTCGTCACCGTCCGAGCGTAGGTCAGCCTCTGGCCGGCTCCGGCGTCAGGAGACGGCCCGGCCGCNNGCGGTGGCGGCGGTCAGCGCCATGGCGAGCAGGAGCTGCCAGACCGGGACCTCGCCGGCGGCCCAGCGGATCGGCATCGCCATCGGCGCGCTCAGCGGGAACAACGAGATGAGGACGCTCCACCCGCTGCCGGGGTCCGAGGTGACGACCGTGATCGCCAGCATGTAGCCGACAACAAGGGTCATCGTGACCGGCAGGATCGCCGAGTTGACCTCGGTGATCTTGTCGACGAGGGCTGCCGCAGCCGCGAACAGGAACGCGTAGAGCGCGAATCCCAGCAGGAACCACGTCACCGCGAGCGCGATGTCTCCGGTCGCGACCGGGGGCAGGCCGATCTTGTCGGTGGCCTGCACCGCGACCGCGAATGGTGTTGCGAGGACGAGCAGCTGAAACAGCGTTACCGTGCCGATAGCCACCACGGTGCCGACGAG
>PKWT01000432.1:0-4826 GCA_003132125.1 Micrococcales bacterium
CCGAAGTTACCTGTCTGAAAACGCGTAAAACCCCTGCTGACCAGGGGTTTTACGCGTTTTCAGGTTTCGGGTTCTGGCTACTTCAGGGTCAGTGGGATCGGAGCGCCCAGGAGTTCGAAGGCCCGGCGTTGGGTGGGGGTGGGTATGGCGAGCAGGTCGAAGCCGGACGTGTCGTGGCCGGCGACGCGTAGGTGGTTGCGGGTGAGCGTGGCCAGGTGAGCCAGGAGGCTGGTGAAACTGTGGGCCGGGAGGTCGTCGGTGGTGGTCTTGGTCGCTGCCTTGTGGTCGGCGCCCTGGGAGCGTCGGGCGGGAGCGACGGGGTCGGCCGGGTCGGGCCTGTCCTCGTCGGTGAACGTCAGCGGAGCCCACGCGGCTCGTAGGTGCCACACGAGGTAGGCGGCGAGCATGCAGATGAACACGTGGGCCCGGACCCTGGTCTCGGTCCAGTGGTGGATGGGGCGCAGGTCCAGGTCGATGCTCTTGATGGACCGGAAGTCGCGTTCCACCCGGGCCAAACTCTTGTAGGTAGCTACCACCTTGGCGGGGTCCATCTGCTCGGGGCCCACGGTGGTGCGGATGACGTAGAGGCCGTCCAGGGCCGCCTCGGCAGTGATTTGGTCCTCGTTGCGGGTGAAGGTGAACCTGTCTTCGGCGATGTCCAGGGTGTAGTGCTTGGCCATCTTGTACCGGCCCACGACCTTGCCGACCCGGACCCCGATCTTGCCGGCGCCGGCTAGGCGCCCGGCACCGGCGGCGGCGACGATTTTGGACAGCTCGATGTCGGTGGCTTCCAGCAGTGCCAGGCGTTTGCGGGCCCGCTCGGTGGCAAGGGCGGGGTTGCGGCACGCGACCAGGCGTTCGGCGGGGTAGTCCGGGTGGGTGATCTCGGCCAGGTTGGCCTGGTCGAACAGGGACATCTGCAACGGTCCGTCGTCGGCTGCCAGTGCGGCGATCGCCGGTGCGCGCAGCGCGGTGACCCAGCCGTACCCGCCCAGCTCACGCAACGCCTCGACGCGGGCGCTGGTGATCATTCCGCGGTCCCCGACCATCACCATGTCGGTGAGCTTGAAGGTGTCTTTGACCGCCTCGAGGATTCCGGTGAATGCGGTCGGGTCGGCGGTGTTTCCCGGGAAGACCCGGACGGCGACGGGCCGCCCGGCGGGGTCGGTCAGCAGCCCGTACTCGATCTGGGGCAGGCCCTTCTTGCCGTCCCGGGAGTACCCGCGGGCCGCGAGCGGGCAGCAGTGCCCGGTGACCCATGAGGAGGACAGGTCGAACAGGGCGAGCCGGTCGGGGTTACCAGCCCCGTTCAGGTGGGTCCGGACCAGCTTTGCTTCGATGGCGTCCTGGCGTCCAGCGAGCCAGTCCATCGCCGCGTACACCTCATCGGTGGTGGCGTCGGCCACACCCAGGTCGTCGGCCAACGTGGTGTCGGTCCACCAGCGCGTCGTGGCCAGTTTCGAGGCTGGCCGGCATACCCGGGCGATGATCAGGGCCAACGCGATGTCCCGGTCCCGCCCGGCCGGGCCCAGCAAGGCCGGCAGGCCGAGCGCCTTGGCCTGGGCGTGGACCGCGGCCACGTGTCCGTGCGGCAGTGCGCGGGTCACCTCCAGGTCCTGGCCGGGAACAACCAGTGCCTGACCGGTCAAAGAGACCCGCACCGCTTCCAGCGTCGCCTGCGGCAAGGCCGACAGGTTCGCCAGCGTCTCGTGCCGCACCTTCGTCCCGTCGCGGTACGTGCGCCACAGCAGGTAGGCCACCGACTCACGACTGGCCCCATCCTTGGTCACGTACTTCTTCGCGACCTTGGCTACGTGCATCGCACCTGTTCGCATCGCCATACCAGACAGGATAATGGGATCAGGGTAGAGATACGTTCCACGACACGCCGTAGACTTGGCTACATATATCAAGCACGCACCAAGAAAACCTCAGGTCAACACGGCAGTCAGCCCTCAAACCGCCCGTAACTTCGGTCTAACGCTTCTCAGGGCACCCGCCAGTGTGCCCAGCAGTTCGATCATTGCCCGAAAGATGAGCCGGAGAAATCTATGGAGTGAGGTCGAGGCCAACCGAGTCCACGATGCGCGCGCGTCCGTCAGCGAGGTGGTACACGGCGCCCACGACCGCGAGATGACCGCTTGCGACACGGTCGGCGATCAGGCTGGAGCGCTCGGTCAGCAGGCGCAGAGTATGCCGCACGTGCTCCGCCTCAATCTCGTCTGCCGTCGTCATGCCGGCTTGCCGGGCACCCAGGACGCTGGGCGTGACGCGCTCGACGATGTCGCGTATGTATCCCCCCGGCAGGATGCCCGTCTCGACCGCGTTGACCGTTGCGGCGACAGCGCCACACGAGTCGTGGCCGAGGATGACGACGAGCGGGATGTCCAGGAGAGCGACGCCGAACTCGATCGAGCCGAGCACGCCGGGGTCGATGACGTGGCCGGCTGTACGGACGACAAACAGGTCGCCGAGTCCTCGGTCGAAGACGATCTCGGCAGCGACACGCGAGTCTGCGCAGCCGAAGAAGACGGCGAATGGCGCCTGGCCTTCGGTCAGGCTGTCACGGCGGGCGGCATCCTGGTTGGGGTGTCGGTGCTCGCCGGTGACGAACCGCTCGTTGCCTCGGGCCAGCTCGGCCCACGCCTCGGCCGGAGTCAATGGCCGTGTGGGCGTTCCCGGCCCGATCTCGCTCATAGCCCCGGGCGCTTGCCGATGCTCATCGCGACGGGCTTGCTCGCGTCGGCATAGAAGTCGTTGCCCTTGTCGTCCACGACGATGAAGGCGGGGAAGTCCTTGACCTCGATCTTCCAGATCGCCTCCATACCGAGCTCTGGGTACTCAAGGACCTCAACGGAGGTGATGCAGTCCTGGGCGAGGCGTGCGGCCGGGCCACCGATGGAGCCGAGATAGAACCCCCCGTAGGTCGCGCACGCGGCGGTGACCTGGGGTGACCGGTTGCCCTTGGCGAGCATGACCATCGAGCCGCCAGCGGCCTGGAACTGCTCGACGTAGGAGTCCATGCGCCCCGCGGTCGTGGGGCCGAAGGAGCCACTCGCGTAGCCCTCGGGGGTCTTGGCCGGACCGGCGTAGTAGACGGGGTGGTCCTTGAGGTACTGCGGCATCGGCTGACCGGCGTCGAGCAGCTCCTTGATCTTGGCGTGGGCCAGGTCGCGGGCTACGACAAGGGTGCCGTTAAGCGAAAGGCGTGTCATCACGGGGTGTTTCGTCAGCTCGGCGCGGATCTCATCCATCGGTCTTGTGAGATCGATCTCCACCACATTGTCTACTTCGGTCGAGGCGTCCGACTCGAGGTGCACGTCGGTGGTCTCGGGCAGGAACCGTGCCGGGTCCGTCTCGAGCTGCTCGATGAACACGCCCTCCGACGTGATCTTGCCCAGGGCCTGCCGGTCGGCCGAGCAGGAGACGGCGATTGCGATCGGCAACGACGCGCCATGGCGGGGGAGCCGGATCACGCGGACGTCATGGCAGAAGTATTTGCCGCCGAACTGCGCGCCGATGCCGAAGTTGCGGGTTAGTTCGAGCACCTGCTCCTCGAGCGCGACGTCCCTGAATCCTCGAGCCGTGGCCGCCGATCCTTCGCGAGGCAGTTCGTCGAGGTATTTGGCGCTGGCGTATTTCGCTGTCTTCAAAGCGAATTCGGCACTCGTGCCACCGATCACAATGGCCAGGTGGTAGGGCGGGCACGCGGCCGTGCCAAGGGAGCGCAGCTTCTCGTCGAGGAACGCGAGCATGGCCGCGGGGTTCAGGACTGCTTTGGTCTCCTGGTAGAGGTAGGACTTGTTCGCCGAGCCGCCGCCTTTGGCCATGAACAGGAACTTGTACGTCGTCTCGTGGCCGGCAGCGGTGTCGGCATAGAGCTCGATCTGGGCGGGCAGGTTGGACCCGGTGTTCTTCTCATCCCACGTGGTGATCGGCGCCATCTGGGAGTACCGAAAGTTGAGCCGGGTGTATGCGTCATACACGCCGCGTGCAATTGACGACTCGTCCGAGCCCTGGTCGCCGGTGGTGAGAACGCGTTGACCGCGCTTGCCCATGACGATGGCGGTTCCGGTGTCCTGACACATTGGCAGGACACCACCGGCCGCGATGTTGGCGTTCTTGAGCAGGTCGAGTGCGACGAACTTGTCGTTGCTGCTGGCCTCGGGGTCGTCGATGATGCTCCGAAGCTGCGTCAGGTGCGCCGGGCGCAGGAAGTGCGCAATGTCGTGCATCGCCGTCTCGGTCAACAACCGAAGCGCCTCCGGGGCCACCTCGAGGAACGATCGTCCGTCAGGTCCTTCGACCGTCCTGACGCCCTCGGTGGTCAACAGCCGGTAAGCCGTGTTGTCGGCTCCCAACGGAAGCAGGTCTTCGTATTCGAACTCGGGCACGTTCGCTCCTTTGAACACAAGAATCTGTCAGGCCTGGCGTACAGCCGTCTCAGTCCACGCTATGGAAGAGGTCACCAGCGTAGGACCTTGCTAGAGGTGGCCTGCGTCACGTTCTCTGAGCTCGGCCTGACGAGGTGGGTTGGCGCCAGCGCGGGATACCGTGATCGCCGCGCAGGCCAGAGCGCGTTCAACGGCCGGCAACACATCGGCCAGTGACGCGGACCGCAGGCGCTCGCGAGCCTCGGCGCCGCCCAGAAGCTCGGCATCCAGGAGCCCGGACAGCAGGCCCGCCATGAAGGAGTCTCCAGCACCGACGGTGTCGACCACCTCGACCGTTGGGGCGTCAACGCTGGTCAGCTCGCCGGTAATGCTGAGCGCGACCAAGGCGCCGGCCTGACCGCGAGTGACCACCGTCAGCGCGGGACCCAGCTG
>PKWT01000432.1:4900-6122 GCA_003132125.1 Micrococcales bacterium
GCGCGTCCTGGATCGTGGAAAGGACCGCCGACGCGCCGGGCTCAAGGGTTGCGGCGATGGAACCGGTGTGGACATGGGCCACCCCCTCCAGTGTCGGCTGCCTGGCAAGCTCCCACGTCAGGCTGAAGCTGTATGTCGCGGCCCCTGTCGAGTCCAAGATTGCCGTTGCCACGGACGTCGGTCGTCCTCCGACGTTGCCCTGGGTGAGCGAGATCCCTTCATCTGCAAGGTGACTGGCGATCTTGTCACCCCGATCATCGTTGCCGACGAGGGTCGCGAAAGTGATGTCGTGACCGAGACGGGCAAGTCCGACGGACACATTGGCAGGGCTACCCCCGACGTGTTCCTGGGTGGATCCGTCCGAGCCCTGGACGACGTCGATCAGTGACTCGCCGATCACCAGCGTGCGCCCACTCATGTCAGTCCTGAGGGCATGTGTTCGCGCGCCATGTCAGCATCCTCCGACTCAATGGTTTGGGTGAGGTGACTCTATCGAGGAGGGTGGGGCCTTCGGGGCCGACAGGCGACAGGGGCGGCTCGTCAAACAGGTGGGCTTTGGGCGACGATGGGCGCGTGAGTACGACGAGCGTTCCTGATACCGCGCCAGCCCCGGCCGTGCAGCCGCCAGCCCGACGTGGCTTGGGCAACCTGCGCAGCATGGTCATCTCGATGGTCGTGATCATGGCCGCAGGGCTGGCGTGGTTCGCCATGGTGCCCCGGGTTCGTGAGATCAGCCAGCCGGCGGTTGATGTCACCTCCGTGGCCAGGCAGGTGCGGCACCAGACCTCATGGGCAATCTCCCAGCCGCAGCTCCCTGCTGGTTGGAAAGCCACGAACGTGCGTTTCGCCGTGGCCGGCGACGGCCTGAGGACATGGCATGCCGGGTATCTCTCGCCCGAGGGCAACTACGTCTCGATCGACCAGACTCAGCAGGCCACGGACGCGTGGATCGCGGCTCAGACCTCCAACGGCAGAGCCGAGGGCACGGTGTCCGCGGGGGGAGCGACGTGGCAGGAGCTCAGCTCCGGGGAGACCGTCCAGCGCAGCCTCGTATCGAGGGGGTCCGGCTCGATCGAGCTCTCCACGGTTCTGAGCGGGACGTCGCCCTACGCTCAGCTGGCGCAGTTCGCGGAGGCTCTGAAACCGGTACCTGCAAGCTGACCCCGGTCAGTCAGTCCCACAGGGTCTCGTCAATCCCGAACGGTCCGGTCAGTCCTGCGCG
>PKWT01000432.1:6134-14786 GCA_003132125.1 Micrococcales bacterium
TCAGGTCCTTGATGTCCGGGAAGTCGGCTGTCTTCGAGAACGGAACTGTCTTCGGAGGCGGAGTCCCGGGGTTCTTGGCGGCCACACCAACACCCTACGACCGTTGGCTGACGGGCCGGACTCCGAAGTCGCCCCGAGCGACCCGAACCCTCAGCAGCTCGTCCGGGTCGACGTCTGCCCGATCCATGACGATCCGGCCGTCGGCGTGCTGGACCACGGCGTACCCGCGTTCGAGTGTGGACAGCGGCGATAGTGCTCGAACCTGTGCTCGCAGATGGTCGATCTGGTCACCCGCGCGACGCACGTCCGACAGGACTCGCGCCCTGGACCGGTCAGTGAGCGCGTCGAGCTCCTGCCTCCGGGCGGTGATCATGGCCCGCGGATCGGCCATGACCGGCCTGGAGCGCAAGGAGACCAGGAGGCGACGTTCATCGTTGATGCGCGAGGTCAGGGCGCGGCATACCCGTTGGCGCGTCTGATGGATCGCGGCGCGCTGCTCCATGACGTCGGGGACGATCAGCTTGGCCGCGTCGGTCGGGGTTGAAGCGCGCACGTCGGCGACGAAGTCGAGCAGGGGGGTGTCGACGTCGTGGCCAATGGCGCTCACCACCGGGGTGACGGCATCGGAGACGGCTCTGACCAGAGCCTCGTTGCTGAAGGGGAGCAGGTCCTCGAAGGATCCTCCACCCCTGGTGATCACGATGACATCCACACGTCGATCGGCATCGAGCTCATGAAGGGCGGCGCTGACTTCGGGCACCGTGTTGGGCCCTTGGACCGAAACCTGCCGTATCTCGAACTGGACTGCGGGCCAACGCCGTCGGGCGTTCTCCACCACGTCCTTCTCGGCCGCACTGGCTCGGCCACAGATCAGCCCGACCTTGCGGGGCAGGAAAGGTACGGGGTGTTTGCGATCGCGGTCGAACAACCCTTCGGACGCCAGGACGCGCTTGAGATGCTCCAGCCTGGCGAGCAGCTCGCCGACCCCGACCGGGCGGATCTGGCGGGCGTCGAGATTCAGAGTGCCGCGCTTGGTCCAGAACGTTGGTTTGGCCTGGACGACGACGCGTGCGCCCTCGGACAGGGGCACGGGCATGGCATCCAGGGTGGCGGTGCGGATGGTGACGTTGAGCGACATGTCGACGTCCGCGTCCCGCAACGTCAGGTAGGCGGTGGCCTGTCCCGGACGCCGGCTGACCTGGACCACCTGCCCCTCGACCCACAGAGCCGACATCTTGTCGACGTAGTCCGAGATCTTGATGCTGAGCAGGCGTACCGGCCAGGGTCTTTCGGCCGTGGTGTCCGCAGCGCGCTCGGGTAGCTGTTGGGGACTGCTCACGGCCTTCACTTTAGGAGGCGACCTAACATGATGGGGTGACTTTGACGACAAAGCGAGTGTTGCTGGCTGCCCCACGCGGGTACTGCGCCGGCGTGGACCGGGCTGTGGTGACGGTCGAGAAGGCGCTGGAGCTCTATGGACCGCCGGTCTATGTGCGCAAGGAGATCGTGCACAACAAACACGTGGTGACCACGTTGCAGAAGCGTGGGGCGATCTTCGTCGACGAGACCCAAGAGGTGCCCGAGGGCGCGACCGTCATCTTCTCGGCCCACGGCGTCGCGCCGGTCGTGCACGACGAGGCCAGGGCACGGTCGCTGAAGACGATCGACGCAACGTGCCCGTTGGTGACCAAGGTCCACCGAGAGGCCGTGCGTTTCGCGGACGAGGAGTACGACATCCTGCTGATCGGTCACGAGGGTCATGAGGAGGTCGTGGGCACGGCGGGGGAGGCTCCCGATCACGTGACGCTCGTGGACGGTCCTGATGACGTCGCCAACGTCACGGTCCGCGACCCCGCCAAGGTCGTCTGGTTGTCCCAGACCACGTTGTCGGTGGACGAGACCATGGAGACGGTGAGTCGTCTCCGTGAGAAGTTTCCCTTGCTACAGGATCCGCCCAGTGACGACATCTGCTACGCGACACAGAACCGCCAGCTCGCCGTCAAGCAGATGGCGCCTGACACCGACCTGATGATCGTCGTGGGCTCGCGCAACTCTTCCAACTCCGTACGGCTGGTCGAGGTGGCGCTGGAGCACGGAGCCCGTGCGGGCTACCTGGTGGACTATGCCGACGAGATCGACCCGTCCTGGCTCGACGGTGTGGGCACGGTTGGTGTCACCAGTGGTGCGAGCGTTCCCGAGGTGCTGGTGCGTGACGTCCTGGCCTTCCTGGCCGCGCGCGGCTATGAGGATGTTCAGCCGGTTGTTGCGGCCGAGGAGAGCGTGTTGTTCTCGCTGCCGCATGAGCTCAACCGCGACCTCAAGGCCAAGTCCGGTATCGAGGCCACCAAGCTTCGCTACGACATGGGGTCGCTGCACTAGGCCGAACGGGGGCTGGCTCCAGCGTCGCGGCCTGCTCCCAGCTCACGCACCTGTCGGAGCTCCAGCTCGGGTCGTGCCACCTCTGGCTCCAGCGCCACGATCAGCTCGGCGGCCGTCAAGGGCCGAGGAGCGGTCTCGACCGGCGGGGTCTCCGGCAGTGCTGAGTCCGCCAGACCGATCTCGTGCATCTTGCGGGCCGTCACGATGACCCTGGACTCCAGCGTGGCCACCAGGGCGTTGTAGCTCTCCACGGACTTCTGCAGAGAAGATCCCATCTTGGTGGCGTGCGCGCCCAAGGTGCCCAGCCGTGAATACAGATCGCTCCCGAGCTGGAGCAGCTGCTTCGCGTTGGCGGTAAGGGCGTCCTGCTGCCAGGTGAAGGCGACGGTGCGCAACAGGGCGAGCAGGGTTCCGGGCGAGGCCAGGACCACCTTCCGGGCCTGCGCGTACTCGAACAGGGCGGGGTCGGCGCCAAGAGCAGCAGCGAGGATGGCATCGCCCGGAATGAAGCAGACCACCATCTCCGGAGTGTTGGTGAAGGCCGACCAATACGCTTTGGTCGCAAGGGAGTCCACGTGTCCGCGCAGTGAGGTCGCGTGCGATGCCAGCAGCCGCAACCGTTCCGCGGAGTCGATGGTGTCTGCCTGGGCGCTGAGGAAGGCGGTCATTGGAGCCTTCGCATCGATCACCAGGCACTTGTCGCCGGGGAGCCGGACGACCACGTCAGGGCGCACTCCGCGGTCGTGACTGCTCACCGCGCTGACCTGCTCCTCGAAGTCGCAGCGCGCCAGCATGCCGGCGTGCTCCAGGACCCGACGGAGCTGGACCTCACCCCAGCTGCCCCGGATCGTGGACGCGTTGAGCGAACCCACCAGAGAGGCGGTCTGGGAGCGGAGCGCCTGGGTTGAGGTCGTGACGTCAGCCAGCTGCACGCTGACCTGGGTGAACTGCGCCACCCGGTCGCGCTCCAGGGTCCCGACCTGATGCTCGACACGGACCAGCGCGTCACGCAGGGGTGCCAGCAAGGTAGCGGTCTGGGCGTCCTCGCTGACCGCAGCCTCCAGATCGATCACCCGCTCGCGCAACAGGTCACGTTCGGTGGACAAGGCGGCTGAGTGTCCGGCAAACAGCACACGGGACACGAGCCAGGCCGACAACGCCCCTATGAACACTCCGACCACAGCGGCTATCAAGATCTCCATGTGTCCCACGGTGGCAGAAGGCACCGACAGTCACGGGCCGACACGGCGACCAACCACACGTGTTCCTCCCGGACCCGCGCGAGGTGCGTGCCGTCATACGGGCTGGTCCTGAGGCATTAAACTTCTCGTCTTGTGGCCCTAACTATCGGCATCGTCGGCCTGCCCAACGTCGGCAAGAGCACCCTTTTCAATGCACTGACCAAGAACAACGTGCTCGCGGCGAACTACCCGTTCGCGACGATCGAGCCCAACATCGGCGTGGTGGCGCTGCCCGACCCCCGGCTCGATGTGCTGGTCAAGCTCTTCGACAGCCAGCGTCTGGTGCCGGCCATGGTGTCCTTCGTGGATATCGCCGGCATCGTTCGTGGAGCCTCCGTGGGTGAGGGTCTGGGCAACAAGTTCCTGGCCAACATCCGTGAGGCAGACGCGATCTGCCAGGTGATCCGGGCGTTCAAGGATGACGACGTCGTGCACGTGAACGGTGAGGTCAGCCCCGAGGGCGACATCGAGACGATCAACACCGAGCTGATCCTCGCCGATCTGCAGACCCTCGAAAAGGCTCTGCCCCGGATGGAGAAGGACGCGCGGATCAACAAGGACAAGAAACCCCTGTTGGACAACGCGATTGCGGCACAGAAGGTCCTCGAGGCTGGAGACACCCTGTATGCCGTGGGTGCGGCTGCCGGAGTCGACCTCGACGCGATTCGCGAGCTTTCACTGCTCACCACCAAGCCATTCCTCTACGTGTTCAACCTCGACGAGGACCAGCTGACCGACGACTCCTTGAAGTCGAAGCTGTCCGCGCTGGTCGCCCCGGTCGATGCGATCTATCTCGATGCCAAGCTCGAGATGGACCTGGCTGAGCTGGAGCCTGAGGACGCGGCCGAGCTGCTGGCGTCGGTCGGTGTGGAGGAGCCGGGCATGAATCAGCTTGCGCGAGTGGGCTTTGCCAGTCTCGGCCTGCAGACCTTCTTGACCGCCGGCTACAAGGAGACGCGAGCCTGGACCATCCACAAGGGCTGGACGGCGCCCCAGGCGGCCGGCGTGATCCACACGGACTTCCAGCGCGGGTTCATCAAGGCTGAGGTCATTTCCTTCGATGATCTCGTCGCGGCGGGCTCCATGGTGGCGGCAAAGGCGGCCGGCAAGGTCCGCATCGAAGGCAAGGACTACGTCATGGCCGACGGCGACGTGGTGGAGTTCCGCTTCAACGTGTAGGCAGCCGCATCGTCGCAGGTCAGAGGCTATTTAGCGCTCCAAAGTCCTTGGAGAGTCCTTGGGAGGACTCAACGCCGCCGCCAGCATCCCATCCGCAGCCGTTCGCGTCCGATCCTCAGCGGTGGGCCACAGGTGCGAGTAGGTGTCCAATGTCGTCGTCGCCTTTGAGTGTCCGAGCGCCCGCTGGACCGTGACGACGTCGCACCCCGCAGCGATCAACCCGGAAGCGTAGTAGTGCCTCAGGTCGTGGAGCCGAACGCCAGTCAGGCCGGCGCTCTTCAACGTGTTCCGCCAGCGGTGTCCGACAGTGTTTTGGTGTGGCGGCTGATCGCCCTGTCCGACAAATAGCCAACCGTCCTCGCCCAGAGGAAGCAGCTCGACGTGGCGGGCGAGGATCTTCACCAGCTCACTGGCGAGGAATACTGTCCGCTCCGACCCGTACTTCGGCGCACGGATCTCGACGGCACCGCCGTTAACCCGCTGGACCTGGCGCGAGACGGCCAACGTGCGACGCAGGAAGTCAACGTCGCCCAGCTGGACCGCCGCAGCCTCACCGAGTCGCAGACCAGCGAACGCGCAGAGCGCCACGAACGCCACGAAATCGTTGTCGGCAGCCGCAAGGATCTTGCCTACCGTCTGGGTCGTTGGGATCTCCATGGACGCCTCGGCGCGTCGACGGCGGGGGAGCGTCACACCTGCGCTCGGATCGCGGGGAATCACCCTGTCCTCGACGGCAGCCCGCAGGACCGAGCGAACGTTCTGCGCCCGCGTGTGAATCGTGCCGACCGCGAGATCCTTGACGACCATCCCCTTGACCCACATCTCGACGTGGGACTTCCTGATCTTCGACAGCGGGACGTTGCCGAAGGCTACCGAGCCCGCTGCGAGATCCATCGCACGTCGAGTACCTGGCACCCACACCTGGCGCTCCCGCCAGTCCTCGTAGAACGACGTGAAGGTGACCCGGCCTGCCTTCGGGTCGACATACGTCCCGATCACGACCGATGCTGTGACCTCGTCCAGCCACGCCTTCGCTTCGACCTTTCGGCCGAAGTGTTTCGCGTGCTGCTTGCCAGTCTCGTCGTAGTACCGGGCACGCCAGACGCCGTCAGGTCGCTTCTCAATGCTCGCCATAGTCGGGCTCCTCGCCTAACGCGAGGTGCGCTCTATGCTTGCCCGCGCCCGGGCTTGCTCACTCATCTCCCGATGGTGGGCCACCGACCAGCGCTGGCGAGCCGCCATGTGCTCTCTGGTGGCCTGCTGCACGGCATCCTCGACGCGAATGTTCATACCTACGTCGTAACACATCGCTCCGACATTCCCGCTCACTTGCGGAGGATTCATGCGGCGGTGGGTCCGTCGCTTTGGCTTTGCAGCCAGGTGGTGACTTCGTTGTGCCAGTAGCGCACGCCGCGGCCGATGCGGAAGCTGCGGGGACCGGTGCCGAGGTGGCGCCAGTAGCGCAAGGTGGCGACGGGGACGCGGACGATGTCGGCGACTTCGCCGATGGTGAGCAGTTCGTCGTCGCGCCCGCGCGGCGCGCCAGCCTTGTTGTCTTTGTTGTTCATGGTCTTGCTCCTTGGTGGTGTGCGGTTCCAGGTGAGCCGTCTGGTCTCCTTCTACCTTCCTTAAGGCAGTGGTTGAGGGCCTGGTGGTCACCTTGATAGGCACTTCTTCGTAGCTGTCGTGGACAACTGGATCCAAACGTGGCCGGTCGCCGTGGGGAAGCAACGGAAGCTGCCTGCTCTCGGGGCCTGGGTTCGGGGACGTCTGCGGGCGGTTTCTACGCAGGTGGTTCTCACCGCCCGATCCCGTGGCCTCGACCGCGATCAGGTGCCGGAGACACCAGTTCCTCGGGGCGGACCCGGCGCAGCGGCGTGGCAGCGATGGCGGCGAGCCACTCGCCGTGACGGTGCTCCTCCTGGCCTTCGGCGCGCTCTGCCTGCCAGTTCTCGCGTTCGGTTTGAAGCCGCCCGGGCGTCAGAGTGCGGATCGCGGGCTCCTGCCGCAGCGCGCCGACACGTTCCTGAGCCCGGCGGAACTGGTCGCTGAGTTCGGTGACGGCGTGTTCTGTTTCGGCAAGGCGTCCGGTGGGGTCGTCGGTGTAGGCGAGGCTGCCGAACCCGACCAGCCTCCGTGAGCGTGACCCCGCCGCAGCAGCGCGGGCGTCGTCGGCCTCATGCGCCTGAGCGGTGGCGCTCTGGGCCGTGGTGCGGAGCTGCCGGTGGTCGGGGCGGGCTTGCTCGGCCGTGTTCTGGGCGTGGCTGGTGATCGCCTGGTGGAGCGCGGAGGTGGCCGTGTAGGGCATCGCTGCAGCCAGCTCGTCGACGCCTGCCGGGAACTGCGGGAGCACAGGCCGCCAGGTCTGCGCCCAATCCTGCAGGTGTGCGCGAGCCTGCCGCACATCGCCGCGATGCCGCCCGAAGCGCCGGCTGCCGCCGCGGATCCTCTCGGCCGCCGCCGATGCCGCCCGGTAGTCGTTGTCCCACCGTCCACGAAGGGCCTCAGCGATCCGGCCTGCATCGGCTTTGATGCTGGCCTGGACCTGGTCAGCTCGGGTGTGGGCGTGGTCGGCGGCCGCCCAGGCATTCTCGGCGGCCTTGTCCAACCGTGCCAGCCGCGGGTCGGCCCCGGCCCGGATAGACACCACCTCGGCGAGCTGGTCGCGCAGGTACCGGGTTGCAGCAAGCCGTTCGGACAGGTCTGCCTCGGTGGTCCAGGATCGGTACACGTCGGCCAGCGCCTGAGCCAGGGGCCGCTGCGGTGCGTACTTGTCGGCTTCGCCGGCGGCCAGCCGTGCGGCGTGGGCGGGTCCGAGATCGGCGCGGTCGCGGCTGAACGCCGCGACCCACTGGGCCCGGGCATCCTCGATCGAGGGGGCAACGAGGTGGGCGATGTTGGTGTCGCGGCCGCGGGTCATACCGACGTACGCGCCCGCGGCGCCGGTGTCCTCGCCTAGCAGCAAGTGTCCGACGCTGGTGGTTTCGCCTTGCGCGCCGTAACTGGTGCTTGCGTAGGCGAGCTCGACCTGCTGGCGGACATAGGAGGCGGGCAGCACCGCCTGCTGGCCTGTGCTGCCTGTGAGCGTGGCGGTTCCGTCATCGGCGATAGCGGTCAGGGTCCAGGTGTCGCGGTTGGCCACCTGCAGGGCTCGGTCGTTGCGGCGAGTCGCGACCCGGTCACCGACGCCGATTCGCTCCCCTGCCTGGGTCGTGATCGTCGCCGTGTCCTGGACCCGTCCGGCTGCCACGAGGCGGTCACGGATCGCGCCGTTCAGGGCGCCGACCTGCTCACGGGTCTGCGCCATCACCAGTACCCCGTGCTCGCCGCCGATGATGCTGGCGGCTGTCAGGACGGCCAGGGCCTGGGTGCGTTCCGCCTCAGTGGGGTAGATGCGGATCTGGTCGCGGGCTACCAAGGCGTCGAAGACCCCACCAGATGCGGCACCAGTCGCCGCGCCCCGACGCTCACCACTTGGCTCGCCACCGGTCTCGAGGGGTTCACCGGTGCGCATCGCGAGGCTGATCCGGGCGTACTGGGGATCGCTGAACCGGTGGACGACATCCAGGGTCAGGCAGGCTTGGGGTGCGGCCCAGCGGACGGCGAGGTCAAGGACCCCACCGCGGCCCACTGCGGGCAGTTGGTGGCGGTCCCCGACGAACGCGACCCGGGCCCCGCTCTGGTCGGCGATGGTCAACAGGGCGCGGGCGGTGTCCTGGTCGAGCATCCCGGCCTCGTCGACCAACAGCAGGTCACCGGCCCGCAACGCCGCCGCAGGCGCCGGGCCGGCGTAGGCCTTGGCGGTGTGCGGGTCGCGGTGACCCTCATGTTGGCCGGGCGCCAGTCGGGTCCA
>PKWT01000495.1:0-520 GCA_003132125.1 Micrococcales bacterium
GCGAGTAGTTCGGGTCGGTGGCCAGCCGGCTGTGCCGCGCGCCATAGAGGAAGTAGATGGCGAACCCGATGACCAGCCAGACGACGAACCTGACCCACGTCACGCCTGGCAGGTTCAGCGTGAGGTAGAACGAGGTCAGAATCGCCAGGATCGGGACGACGGGGACCCAGGGGCAGCGGAAAGGCCGCTTGAGGTCGGGGCGCTTGCGCCGCAGCACTAGGACACCGGCGGCCACCAGGATGAATGCGAACAGGGTGCCGATGTTGACCAGCTCGGCGAGCTCGGACAGTGACACGAACGAGGAGATCACCGCAACGACGACGCCAGTGGTGACGGTGGTGCGGATGGGTGTGCCGGTGCGCACACTCACCTTCGAGAAGACGGGGGGCAGCAGCCGGTCCCGGCTCATCGCGAAGAAGACCCGGCTCTGGCCCAGCAGCATGATCATCATCACCGTGGTGAGACCGATCAGCGCGCCGACCGAGATCATCGTGGCGAAGCCGGGCTGGCCGACGGAGCG
>PKWT01000495.1:528-4500 GCA_003132125.1 Micrococcales bacterium
GTGCAGATCGCCAGCGAGCCGAGGATGCCGATCGCCATGTCCCGCTGCGGGTTCTTGGTCTCTTCGGCCGCGGTGGCGACGATGTCGAACCCGATGAACGCGAAGAACACCAGCGCCGCGGCGGTGAAGATGCCGGTGACGCCGAACGACCCGGGCGCGAACCCGAGGTCCTGCAGCAGCGATGGCGCGCTCTCGGCCCCCGCGGCGGCCGGGGAACCGGACGGGGGGATGAACGGGCTGTAGTTGGCCGTCTTGATGTAGAACAGGCCGGCGATGATGACGAAGAGCACGACCGCGACCTTGATGGTCACGAACACCAGGTTGACCCGTGCCGAGACCTTGATCCCGAAGCAGATCACGCCCGTCAGGATCAGCACGATCGCCGCTGCGACCAGATTGTGCCCCTCGCCGTAGGCCCACGTCGGGATGGTGATGCCCGCCTGGTGCATCACGTCCGCAAAGTACGTCGACCATCCGACAGCGACCGTACTGGCGCCCAGAGCGAGCTCGAGGATGAGGTCCCAACCGATGATCCAGGCCGTCAGCTCACCCAGGGCGGCGTACGAGAAGGTGTAGGCCGACCCCGCGACCGGGACCGTGCTCGCGAACTCGGCATAGCACAGAGCCGCGAGCCCACAGGCGATGCCGGCGAAGATGAACGACAGGGCGACTGCCGGCCCCGCCTGGACCCCGGCCGCCTTGCCGGTAAGCACGAAGATTCCGGTGCCGATGATGACGCCGACACCGAACACGGTCAGATCCAGCGCACTCAGCTGCTTGCGCAGCTGATGGGTGGACTCTTCGGTGTCACGGATCGACTGCTCGATCGTCTTGGTGCGAAACAGGTTCTGGTTCATTCAAGGCTCCTTGGCCGTACGGGGGAAGACGACTCACCCGGCCGAGCCCGCCTCACCTAAGACGTTGCCATCGTTCTCTCGACTTTCAGCCCCCGTCAATGGGTTCGGGATGTGACATGTGAGCCTCCCGGATGCGATCGGGGTTGGCGGGACCAGATCGGGGCGGCGTCGCTAGACCGGTACCGCGGCCATCCCACCGCCGAGCGCACCTGCCTGCCCGATGCGATCCGGGTGCTGGACGCGTTCCACGTCGTCCGGCTGACAGGCGACCAAGTGGTGGACGAAGTTCGCCTGGTACAGCAGATTCTCGGGCTCCGCGATCACCTGGAGTGAGCGCGAGAACCCGCTGGCTCCTCGGCGGCACCCCCGGTGGCCGGAGGCGCGATCCACGCCTCCGGCAGGTGACCCATCCGCAACAAGTCGGCCAAGTCCGAAGCGCGGCAAAAGTCGTTCTTGACCCAGAGGTAGTCAAAGGCNNGTTTGTCCTCGGAACGGCGGACCGTCCGCAGGAATGGTGGTTGGTTTGTATGAGTAGCCGGACGCACGCACAGGGTCTGGCCGCGCGTGTCGTAGGGATCTATGCGGCGCCTTGCTCGATCTGGACGACGACGCCGCCAGACACCAACAAGGCCACGTAACGATGATCGCCCTTGGGTTCATCACCGCGGCGTTGGCGCTGTTCTCTCTGGCCAGACTGGGCAGGATCGCTTTCGAGGGACTCGTCGCGTTCGATGGGCGTGCTGTCTTTGTGGGATCGCCTTGGGTAATGGGTTTCAACACAGGCGACGCGGCACTGCGCGCGAACGGATTGTTGACGCTGCAGAAGGGCCTCTTTGTCGCAGACGGCTTCGATCCGACGCCAACCTCCCGCGTCGCTCGTCGAGCTGCCATGGCCAAGGGCCCACGTAAGGTGGACCTGCTGCGCACGCTGTCTGCCGAGCGACCCCCTGTGCCTTCCTTGTCCAGCGTCACCGGGATCGCAGTCAAGGGGGACGTGGCCAGCTCACTGGTGCGGTTGGCGAACAGGATCGGTCTCACCGGCGTCATTCGCGGGTGCTCGGTGCGATCCCGTTCCACGAGGCCAGGACCCACCCTGACGTTTGCGACCACCTCCGTGCCCTGTACACCGCGCTGAAAGAGCTCACCGAAGCGGTTCTCGACGCGGCCAGCTCGCGAAAGTTGGACCATGGCCGAAAGGACAGCGGCGGCAGATACCTTCGTGGCCGTGCTGCTGCACGAGGCCAACTCCACCTGTTCAACGGCCCGGTGCCAGCTCTCGGCGCCATCGCCGAGATCGTCTCCGGAGTACTACACGCATGGGACAATCCGCAGAAGGCCACGAAGCTGCTCGGTGGCCGACATGATGGCTTTCGCCGACGGCCGGGAAGAACCTGCGAGAACGGAGCGCCGACGACTGCCACGTTAACGTGGACTTGACCTGAGACACTCCGCACGCTGACGTGGATCCTTTCGCCGGGACCAAAGCCCCTATCCGCGAGCAACCAGAGGGAGTGGCATGTAGGTCTTCTGTTCGCACCATGAGGAGGATCAGATGTCTGCAGCGATAAGGCGCAACCCGATATCGCAGTTGACCGAGTTGTTCGACTGGTACAACTCGGGGGGTTGGCCAGAGACCGCCGACTGGCCTCATGGTGGCGCACACGCTCTGCGCATCGAAGACCGTCTCGAACAGGACCGCTATGTCGTCCGTGCGGAGATCCCGGGGGTCGACCCCGACAAGGACGTGCAGATCACGGTCGACGACGGCGTTCTCACAATCTCGGCCGAACGTCATGAAGAGGTCAGGGAGAAAGGACGGTCGGAGTTTCACTACGGCTCCTTCCTGCGGCGGGTGTCACTGCCGCCGGGCTCGAAGGAGGAACAGTTGGAGGCGCGGTACCAGGACGGCATCCTCGAGGTCACGGTGCCGATCGTGGCCACGAAGGGTCAGCGGCACACCATCCCGGTGACCCGCGGGCCCGCCAAGTGACCTGACCCACCGAGTGGAGTCAGTTTGCCGCCGGCGAGTGGCGAGTCGAAGTCCTCTTCCAGAGGCTTGCCACCGATCGTGTTGACGGGCAAGCAGCGGACTACCCAAGGTCGGCCATNNACCGCTAGCCACGTCCCGCGTCGGTCGAGGGCATCTCGACGCTGTTCCGTAAGTCGAACGGTGACCGATCACCGATCCTCCGACGGGCACCCAGGCTTGCGTCCGATACCCAACGTTCACGGATAACACACCAGCCGGCTGGATCCTCTGGCATGCTGCTCGACAAGGGTCCACCGAGACCCGCCGACGATCAGCGAGGACACATGCCGTACGGCCCTGACTACCTCGACTACTCCGGGCGGGACGACACCCTGAGCGGTGGGGTTCGCACCATCCCCGTGTCCACGGCGAACGCGACGTACAAGGTGTGGACCAAGCGGGTGGGCAACAACCCCGCCACGAAACTGCTGCTACTGCACGGTGGTCCAGGGGCCACGCACGAGTACTTCGAGTGCTTCGACTCCTACCTTCCCGCAGCCGGTGTTGAGTACTACTACTACGACCAACTGGGGTCGGCGTACAGCGACCAGCCGGAGGACCCCGCACTGTGGGAGATCGACCGGTTCGTCGACGAGGTCGAGCAGGTGCGCCAGGCTCTGGGGCTGGACGCGAACAACTTCTTCCTGCTGGGACATTCTTGGGGCGGCGTCCTTGCGATCGAGTACGCACTGCGCCACCAGCAGCACCTCAAGGGTCTGGTCATCTCGAACATGATGTCCAGCATCCCGGNNGGGCAGACCAGTGACCCGCGTTACGTTGAGCTGCTGAACGAACACCACTACGTCCACCATGTGCTGCGCATGCCTGTGGAGCAGTGGCCCGATCCGGTCGTCCGAGCGTTCGCCCACATTAACCAGTCCATCTACGTCCCCATGCAGGGCCCCAGCGAGCTCGGCGCGTCCGGAAAGCTGGTCGACTGGGACCGCAGCGCCGACCTCCATGACATCGAGGTGCCCACGCTCGTCATTGGCGCCCAACACGACACGATGGACCCGGCCCACATGGAAGAGATGGCAAACGCCTTCCCACGTGGCACATACCTCCATTGCCCGACGGGCAGCCACA
>PKWT01000058.1:0-3398 GCA_003132125.1 Micrococcales bacterium
TGGAGACCTCTGACATGCCGCGCAGATCTCGCAGACCCACCACGGGGATGATCGTGAACACCCCCCACCACAGTCCGGCTGAGAGCAGGCTGATCCGCACCGCCATCCCTTGCGAGATGCCGATCTTCTCGTCGAGGGTCAGCAACGCCAGGTTGAGGGCCAGCAGGAGGCCGCCGCCGAGGTAGCCCCAGGCCCAGCCGCGGCTGGACACCCGGTCCCGATCGTCGGGCCCGGCGATCCGGCACAGCAGCGCGTCATAGATGACCAGCGACGATCCCAGGCAGAGGTTGGCGAAGATCAGCAGCAGCACGCCCAGCGTCCAGTTGTCGCCGCTGACCAGGAACATCGCGCAGGCAGCCGCTGCTCCGGCCCATGCGAATGTGGCGAACAGACGGACGGGCCTGGGAGAGCGGTCCGCGAGCGCACCGATGAAGATCAGGACGAACGTGGAAAGGATCGTGGAGATGGTCAGGACATAGAACACCAACGACCCGGGATCAACCGGGATGCCGACCACCATGAGGTTGGTGTGACATGCGACGTCACTCGGCAGCGTCGGGCAGGCCGCCTTCTTGGCGATCACTGTCAGGTACGGAGCCATGAGGACGGTCAGGGTGGTCGTCACGTACGCCGAGTTGGCCCAGTCGTACCAGTACCAGGACCTTTGGTGGGGCGTGTCCTTGATACGGGTTGTTGCGACTGGGGAGTCGACGGTGCTCGTCATGCGGGCAGCCTGACACAGGCGGCCTCATTCTCGACCAGAATTCGACCCTCCGTCCGGGTCGTGTTCAGCTGACGAGATGCTCAGCTGGCGAACTCCCAGTGCCAGGGCTCGGGCATTGCGCCCGACGAGTCGGCCCATGCAGGCTGGAACCATCCGTAGAGGGGGCCATTTCGGTCCATCCACAGGTGCGCCGTCGTTGCGAAGCTCTGGACGCCTCCGCAGAGGTCAACCGCGAGGCCGACTCCGTGCTGGCTGGTCCCGGGGATCGCCGCGAGCTCCGGGGTCGCCAGCTTGACCACAATCTGCTTGGCGAAGGTCCGATAGGCATCGGTGACACAGAGCGGCGACCCCGTCTGCTGCTCGTAGGCCCTGCTCATGGCGTTGAACGCCATCGCGTTGTCGCGGGGAAGGCCCTCGTCCGGTGCGGCATACAGCGGGCACAGGGCACTCGCGGGGAACCGGCCGTTGGGGTAGTGCGCGGTGTCCTTGCCACAGTTGGGGCTGCTGTCCATCAGCAGCGTGAAGTCCTGACCTTGAAGTGCCTGCGCAAGCCGCCTGTCCGCATCCCTGGCAATCTGGCTCTCTGAACGCAGCAAGGCGCCGCGCAGACCAGCGGCCCTGCCAACCTGATCAGACTGCGCGTTCTGCAACGCGTCGAGTGCTGCGCGCTGCTGGGCGATGACGGCGTCGAGCTTGGCTTTTGCGTCGGCTGCGGCCTTGGCTGCCACAGCGGCTTGTTTGCTTGCTGAGTCGGCCCTGGCCGACGTCACCACCTGGTCGGTTCGCAGGACCTCCAACCGTTCGAACAGTCGCGCACGGCCGTCGATGAGGTACTGCACCGTTGCCATGGAGTCGGTGCTCTTGTCAGCCGAGGGGGAGGTCAGGGCCTCGAAGATCGCGACGATGTCACCAAGGGGACCACCGCCGCGGATGTACGAGTCGCTGGCCAGCTGTCCCAGGGCGTTCATCGCGGCCTCCACCTCAAGGCCGAGCTCCACCAGGTGGGCTTCCTGTGCCGCAGCATCGGTCTCACCGGCAACCTGAGCCGTCCTGGCCGCCGACAGGTTCGCCAAGAGTGTGGTCGCTTGCGCCGAAAGACGTTCGAGGCGTGTGTTTGCCACGGCCACCTGGGCGCTGGACTTCATCAGGGCCGCCCGAAGCGCCTCGGCTGCCTTGACCTGGTTGGTGAGCTGATAGGGGGTCAGGACCTCGGCGTCCACCACTGACGGCGGGGGTTTGACATCAGCGATCGCCGGTGCGCCGGACAGAACCAGGCCGCTCGCCATCAGGCTCAGCACCAACCCCACGATCGGCAGGGCACGTCTGATCCCGCAACGTTCGACAACCCGGATCGTGTCCACAACCTCCGCCTGGGATCCTCTGAGCGGTCCACCTGGGTCCGCGACTTCTGAAAGTCTAGGAACCAGGTTCCGCGGCTCGCGCGGTGTCAGCCGAAATGTGGCCGAACGGACGAGGCCAGAAAGAACTACCTCGTATGGCGTACCGGTTCCGCCATTAACGCTACGCCCCGACACGGTGTGATCCACGGCACTCGGGGCGGCGTCGGGAATGGCAGTATGTCGTCCATGACAACAGCGGGGGCTCGAACACTTGTTCGCTCAGACGTCATCGTCATCGGCGGGGGAGTCGTGGCCGTGGTCCTGGCGGCCCTCACCCGGTTTGTTGGCGGTGGAGCTGTCCTGGCCTTCGCCTGTGCCGCGCTGGCGGTCACCTTGTTGGCGTCTCTGGTCGGTCGGTCGGTCGAACAGCTCGGCGACCGGTTCGGACCAGGCGCCACCGGAGTACTGCAGTCCGCCCTGGGCAACTTGCCCGAGCTGTTCATCGCATTGTTCGCGCTGCGCGCCGGCTTGGTGGATGTCGTCAAGGCGGCTCTCATCGGGTCGATCCTGGCCAACTTGTTGTTGGTCCTGGGATTGTGTTTTGTGGTCGGGGGACTCAAGCACGGAACCCAGAAGCTGGACTCCGAACGGGCCCGCAGCATCATCGTGCTGATGGTCCTTTCGGTCGCCGCACTGGTTCTGCCGTCCCTGGCCCATTTCCTGCACACGCCCGCCTCGAAGCATGAGAACACCTTGTCGCTCATCGTGTCGGCGATCTTGCTGCTCCTGTTCGTCCTGACCCTTCCTGCGTCGCTGCGTCGGGGGTCGAACCTGCAGACGGAGGAAAGCATGCAGGCTGCGCCACCGCGCTGGCCGGTTGCCCTTGCGGTCGGGCTGTTGGCCCTTGCTGCAGTCTTGGCGGCGTTCGTGTCCGACTGGTTCGTGCACGCGCTCGAGCCCGCCATGGCGACCTTGCACATCTCGGACGCGTTCGCCGGCTTGGTCATCGTGGCCATCGCCGGCAACGCCATCGAGAACGTGGTCGGTGTTCAGCTGGCCGCGAAGAACCGGTCCGAGTACGCGTTCTCCGTGGTGATCAACTCGCCGATGCAGATCGCATTGGTCCTGGCTCCGGTCCTGGTGATCCTGTCGCAGGTCCTGGGGTTTGCCGCCCTGACGTTGGTGTTCTCGCCAATGCTGATCGTCTCGGTGGCCATCGCGGTGATCCTCAGCGCCTTCATTACCTTCGACGGTGAGTCGAACTGGATCGAGGGGGCGGCGCTCATCGCCGTCTACGTGATCATCGCCGCGTCGTTCTGGTGGGGCTGAGGCGC